>DASTBC010000037.1 GCA_035712245.1 Candidatus Eisenbacteria bacterium | reverse complement strand
CGTCGAGCCGCGCGCGGGATTGGTGGAGAGCAACCTTGCTTCGAGCGGTCCCGCGCGACTCACGCCGTCGCCATTCGCACGAAACGCCAGGTGCCCCCCGTGACGCGCCGCCGCGTACCGCACGGCTTTTCCGACCTGGATCAACCCGGAGCCGTACGTCGGATCGAACCCCTTCCGGGACTGGAACTCGTTCACCGAGGTGGCCCGGAGCGCCTGCTCGATCTGGCCCTGATCCCGGACCCCGAGCGAGAGCAGAAGCGCCACGGCGCCGGACACATGAGGAGCCGCGCCCGAGGTACCGAAGAAGAAGAAGACGTTGAAGGAATCGGGCTTGGCGAGAGACCCCTCGGAGCGGTGCGGCTTGATGCTCATCACCGCGACGGCGTCCTGAATGTGGTCTTGGTTCTCGTCGAGGAAGTCCCCGCCCGGCGCCATGAAGTCGAGATGCGAGCCGTACGAGGAGTACCCGGCAGGCCGATTGGTCACGCCGGTCGCCCCGACCGCGATCACGCCGGGGAGCCCCGCGGGATAGCTCACCTCCGTGGCGCCGAAGTTCCCCGACGCCGCCACCACGATGGCGCCGCGCCGCTGCGCGAAGAACACGGCATCCCGGAACGGCTTCACGATGTCCGCGAGCACCGCCTCCGGATATCCGAGCGCGCGGAGGAGCCTCATCGGAGGGAGCCCCAGGCTCAGATTGATCACGTCGGCGCCCTGCTCGGCCGCGAAGCGGATGCCTTGCACGATGTCGTCGAAGGTCGCGTCGTTCCGGTAGTTGAGCACCTTCACCGGGAGGATCGTGACCCCGAACGCGATGCCCGCGCTTCCCGCCCGGTTGTTCGCGGCACCTGCCGCGATCGTCGCGACCGAGGTTCCGTGCCCGTTGTCGTCATTGGGATGGGCGTCGTCGTTCACGAAATCCCAGCCAGGGACGAAGGGCCCGGGGAGATCGGGCGACTGGCGATACATCGTCACACGCGGCCAGAGGCCCTTCTTCTCGTACTCGGGGGCGACGTGATCTTCGAACGCGACCCCTCCATCCACGATCGCGACCACGACATCCGGGCTCCCCGTGACCACGTCCCAGGCGCTGAAGGCGTCGAATTGGCGCAGATTCCAGGCGAGGTCGTACGTGGCGATGGTCGAGTCGTTCGGCACGAAGAATCCGTGCACGACGACGTTCGGCACCGCGTAGAGGACGTCACTCCGCGCCTTCCAGCGCGCCACGGCGTCGAACACCGGTCCGTCGAAGCGCACCTTGACCAGGCCCTCCGGCGTGACCTCCTCCGCGAGCGTGGCGCCCTGCGATCGGGCGATCCACTCGGCCTTACCTCGAGACACGGGCCCACGGAACTGGATCAGCGCCTCGCCCTCGACGTAGCCGGGCGCCCGGAATCCCGGGGCCAGGCCGTCCGCGGGTTCCGTGACCCAGGGTGTCGCGGCCCGCGCATGGGGCGGAGCTGAGGAAAGAAGAAGAACGAGAGAAAGGCAGGCGATCGCGGAAGCCAAGGCACGAACGAGAGAAGACGAGGAACCAGGGCGGATGGGCACGTGACGAATCAACATGACTCCAGCGGAAGCCGGCTCGCCGCGAGGGCCCGTCCCTAGGGGGAGGATCGAGCAGGATGCGCGTCCGTGCGCCCCCTGAGTGTACCACGCCCGGTGAGCCCACCGGGAGGACTGATCAGGCGGGGGTCGGCGGCGCGGGCGGTGCGGGGGCGGGCGCGGGTGCGGGAGGCGCGGGCGCGGGAGGCGCGGGGGCGGGTGCGGGGGCGGTCGCCGACCCCGCGATGGAGGGGTCCACGGAGGTCACGATCACCGGCACCTGCAGCTCCTCGGCGTCTGGTGCGACGGGTGCCCCGATGGTTCCCGCGCCGGAAGGCCCCCAGCGCACCAGGAAGTCGGTGCGGTAGATGTGCAGGGCCGAGATCGCCAGCGAGAGGACGATCGGCCCGACCAGGAGGCCGGCCGGCCCGAAGGCGAGGGTCCCGCCGATGACGGCAAGGAACCCCAGAAGGGGATGGACGCGCGCCGCGCCGCTCAGGAGCATCGGTTTCAGGATGTTATCGATGCTGCTGATCACGGCGGCCCCGTACACGAAGAGCCCGATCGCCTTCCACAAGGGGCCCGTGAAGAAGAGGAAGATCGAGATCGGGACCCAGACGATGGGGGCGCCGAGCAGCGGGATGAGGCAGGCCAGCACGGTGACGCTCCCCCAGAGGAGCGCATTCGGCACCCCGAAGATCCAGTAGCCCAGCATGGCGGCCGCGCCCTGCGCGATCGGCACCACCACGACTCCGAGAATCGCCCCGCGCGAGGTGGCCCTCAGGTGCTCGATGACACGATTCTCCTGCTCCGAGGAGAGAGGCGACAGCGAGCGCACCAGCCCGAGAAT
Source organism: Candidatus Eisenbacteria bacterium (assembly GCA_035712245.1). Lineage (GTDB taxonomy): Bacteria > Eisenbacteria > RBG-16-71-46 > SZUA-252 > SZUA-252 > WS-9. The sequence goes on along the minus strand of DASTBC010000037.1, from coordinate 12,559 downwards.
CGTCCGCCCGTCGCGGAGGAAGAAGAAGAGGAAGAGGAAGAAGAGCGAGATCTCGACCATGGTGGCGCCGATACCCGTGGCGAGCCGCTGGAGCAGCACCTGCACCGCGCGGGAGATCTGCGCAAGAAGGCCCGCGGCCGTCGGCGCCACGTAGGGCTCCAGGGTCTCCCACAAAGGGCCGAACCAGGAGATCTTCGAGGGCAAGGTTTCCTTGAGGAACGTCTGCACCTTGGCGGGTTCGAGCTGCGGTCCAAGCCACGAGAAGAAGTTCACCGCCTGGCCGGCGAGCAGCGTCAGCACCCCGGTGAACGGGATGGCCACGATGAGGAGCGTCCAGATGACGAGGATCGCGGCCGCGAGCGATTTGCGGTTCCCGAGCCCCGCAGCGAGCCGCTCCTGCGTGGGGGTCATGAGCATCGCCACAGGGGCCGCCGTCGCGAACATCAGGACGAAGGGCTGAAAGACCGCCCACGTCAAATAGAGCACGATCGCGAGCACCGCCAGGAGCACGGCCAGGCGCACCGTGCCCGCCGGCCCCGGCCACACGTGGGGCGTCTCGTCCCGGATCGTCCCGTTCAGGTCCAAGGCGGGGTCTCCTCCCATGCGACTACGCTACTATCCTGGCCCGAAGGAAGCAATTGACGTGCCCTCTGCCGAGCGCGGATCGCACTCAGCCTGAGCGCGAGTCGCACCCGCCACAAGGAGCAGGGAATGTCACCCAGGAACGTGCAGGAATGGCTGGATGCCTACGGCACTGCGTGGCGCTCGCGGGACGCCGAGGCCGCGGCGGCGCTCTTCACCGAGGATTCGATCTACCGGTCGCACCCCTTTCGCACACCACACCGTGGGCAGGATGGCGTGCGGGCGTACTGGACGCAGGCGACCGCGGATCAGCGCGGGCTCGATCTCCGCTTCGGCGTGCCCATCGCGGAAGGGAACCGGGTCGCCGTCGAGTGGTGGGCCGTGATGCGTGTGGTGAGCCCCGAGGGAGAGAGCGCGGGGAGCGGCGTCGAAGGCACCGCCGGGAGCCGCATCCGAGAGAGCATCGGAACGTTGCCGGGATGCCTCTTCCTGACCTTCGCGCCCGACGGTCGCTGCCGCGAGCTCCGCGAGTACTGGCACTGGAAGGACCAAGAGATCACTCCACCCGAGGGATGGGGGCTCTGACGCGGTGGGCGCTCTGAGGCGGTGGGCGCTCTAACGTGGTGGGCGCTCTGAGGCGGTGGGCGACTGAGGCGATTGGCGCCCTGGCCTCGGTGGGCGCTCGGACGTGATGGGGGGGTGGACGAGCTCCGACAACTTGCCCCGGGGCAAGTTGAGGTAGGTCTCGGGGCGAGTCAGGCGGATCCTCGTGGTAGCGCGGGGCGATCCGGCCCCCGGCCAGGCGCGCTCGCCGCCGGTCCGATCCTAGATCCGATCCTAGATCCGGTTCCCTTCGGGGTCGAAGAGGAGCGCGCGTCTCAGGTCCGGATCCACGCCGACGACATCGCCGGGCGCGGGCGCATCCTCCGCGCGCGCCACGCGCGCGACGAGCGTTCCCCAATCGCCCCGCACGTGCACGAGCGTGTCGCCCCCCAGGTGCTCGACCCGTTCCACCTCGGCGCGCGCGACGCCACCCGTCCTGCCGGCGGGAAGGAGCGCGACCGTTTCCGCACGCAGACCCAGGCGCGCGGGACCCGTCCTCGCGCGCGTGCCGTTCAGCGAGATCTGAAGCCCCGGCGCGCGGAACACACCCGCGGGCGCGATCTCTCCCTCGATCAGGTTGATCGCGGGCTCGCCCACGAACCTCGCCACGAAGAGATCGTGCGGATTCCGGTACACATCCTCGGGCGTCGCGAGCTGGCGGAGCTGCCCGCCCTTCATCACCGCGACCTTGTCTCCTAGAGACAGCGCTTCCTTCTGGTCGTGCGTCACGTAGATCGACGTGGTGCGCGTGATGCGGTGCAACCGGGCCAGCTCCTCGCGCAGCTCCTGGCGAAGCTGGGCATCGAGACTCGAGAGAGGCTCGTCGAAGAGGAAGATCTGCGGCCGGCGCACGAGCGCGCGGCCCAGCGCGACGCGCTGCCGCTCGCCGCCGGAGAGCTCGCGCGGGCGCTTTCCGAGGTAGCGCGTCAACCCGAGCGTCTCCGCCGCATCGCCCACTCTCCGATCCACTTCCTCGCGTGGAGTCCGGCGCGCCTGGAGTCCGAACGCCATGTTCTCCTCGACCGTCATGTGCGGATAGAGCGCGAGCCCCTGGAACACCATCGCCACGTCACGATCCTTCGGCTCGAGCCGCGTGACGTCCTTCCCATTCATCGCGATCGTGCCCGAGCTGGGCGCCTCGAGCCCCGCCACCAGGCGCAACAGGGAAGACTTCCCGCACCCCGAGGGCCCGAGAATCGCGAGGAACTCGCCGTCCCCGATCGCGAGATGAATCTCGTTCACGGCGCGCGTGCCGTTGGGGTACGTGAGCGTCAAGCCGGTCAACGTGAGCGAAGCCATGTCGCGAAAGTACCAAAGTCGATCGCGGACGTGCTCGAGAAACGCACCGGCTGCGGGTACCCGGCAGCAGGGACGCCGACCACCGGTGGGCACGCCGACCCGCGGCAGGCGCTCGCTTCGCCCGCGACGCGGTTACGCCGCGGCCACCGGCGCCGGCCGGTGCCGGATCCAGCGCCCCGCGGTGAGCGCCGTCACGAGCCCCGTGATCACGGTTCCGAAGAAGCCCTGGATCGCCTGGCTCAAGGGCGTGTAGCTGCGCTTGGCCGCTTCCAGCACCTCCGCGATCTGTTTCTCGGAGATCCCGGCCCGACGCATGGCCTGTTCCTGCATCGCATGGATATCGGAGAAATAGGTGGGAAACGCGACCGTCGTGTAGAGGATGGACGCGCCGAAGATGAAGATCGCTGCGATCGAGGAGATCGCCACGCCGGCCCCGATCTGCGCTCCATAGCCCGCGCCCTGGCGCGCCGTCTCGCGGAGCGCCTGCACGACCAGGAAGACCTGGAAGGGAATCACGAGGAAGAAGAGGTTCACCAGCACGGGGTCCTTGTACCAGCCGGTGAATCCCATGAGGAACATCCAGGCGATCACTCCCGCGGCGAGTATCAGTCCGTACTTCACGATCGTGCCCATTCGGTCCTCCCGGCGAAGAAACGGCATCTTGCGCGAACCCCGGTGCTACCTGCTACCATCGTTCACGCGTCACCGCGGGTCCAGACTGGAACTCATACCAGTAGGGGGTAACGATGAGGTCTCTTGTCCGACCGACGTTGATGTTCCTGGCGGTACTCGTGTCACTCGCCTTGATGGCTCCTCCATCCGGAGCGATGGTCGGCGGGCTTCGGGCCGGATTCAGCGGCAGCCCCGATCAGTTCCTGGTCGGCGGGCAGATCGAGCCCGACCCGATCGCGAAGAATATCCACATCGTCCCGAGCGCCGAGCTGGGATTCGGGGACGACCTGCTCAGCATCGCCTTCCAAGGGGATTTCCAGTACCGCTTCGAGACGGGCGGCAGCGTCCGGCCCTACGCGGGCGCGGGTCTGGCGCTCACGTACTTCGACCCGGACAACGACAACGCGGACAGCGAGACCGAGTTCGGCGTGAACATCCTCGGCGGCATCTACTTCGGCAGCAGCACGCCGATGTTCGTCGACGTGAAGCTCGGCCTCACGGACGAAGTTCCCGACTTCAAGGCTGTCTTCGGCATCAACTTCCTCTAGACCGCTCGACAACCCTCGCGGCATCTCCGCGCCTCGGTGCGGAGATGCCCGCGCCGGCTCCCCGCCGCTCCCGGCGTCACCCTAGGCGTCGGCCCAGGCGTCAACCCCAGGCGCCGGCCCTCACGCTCCCGGCCAGATCCCCAGGAGCCTTCGGATCAGCACGATCTGCCCGATGTGATACGCGTTGTGGTCCGCGACGAGCAGGATCTCGCGCAGATACGTCTGCCCGGTTCCGTGCGGGATGCGCGCGAAGAGATCCGTCGAAGCGTCCTTCGCGAGATCCATCATCCGCCCGCGGTCCTCGCGATAGCCCGCGAGGCTCTCATCCCACGCCGCGGCGCTCGGTGGCGCGGGGTTCAGAGGCCAGTAATCGTCCGGCCAGTCGGGCTCTTCGTACTTCGCGTTCACGCAGAAGTCGAGGATGTCCCGTTGCGCGAGCCTCAGGTGCTCGACCACCTGCCAGATCGAATGCGTGGCGCCGTCGGGAACCTTGCCGCGATCCTCGGCAGCGACGCCCTCCACCGCCTTGTCGAACGTCGCGTGCGCGTCCTTCCAGTCGAGCAGCGCGACGAGATGCTCGCGAAGCGAAGCGTCGGCGTTCACGGACGCGTGATCTCCTCGGGTCGGGACGGATCGCGAGAAGGCGGCTGCTCGACATCCCGCACGGCCCCTCCGGTCGAAGCCCCGCCGGTCGATGCCCCGGCACCGCTTCGACCGGCATCTTCGCGCACCTGCTGCCACCACGCGCGAGCATCGGCCGCCGTCCAGCGCGGCCCGTCCAGCGACTCGTCCAGCCTCCGCGCCAGCGCTTCCGCGGTCCCGGGACGCTTCGAGGGATCCTTCTCGAGGCACTCCATGATGACCTGCTCCAGCCCCGGCGGAATCGCCTGCGACGTGCGCGTGGACGGGCGTGGCGGTGGATCGTTCAGATGGCCCAGCAGCATGCGGATCGGCGTGTCGGCCTCGAAGACCAGCTTGCCGGTCAGGAGCCAGTACGCGATGCAGCCGAGCGCGTAGAGATCCGATCGCGCGTCCACGCGATCCGCGCCGTAGACGGCCTCGGGCGCCATGAACGCCGGGGTTCCCGTCGTCGTTCCCTCCGCCGTGAGCTGCGCGTCCTTCCGCTGCGCGGTCTCCTTCACGAGCCCGAAATCGAGCACCTTCACGAAATCGTCGTCCCTCCCGCGCCGGCACGTGAAGATGTTCGCGGGCTTGATGTCGCGATGGATGAGCCCGCTCGCATGCGCGTCCGCGAGCGAGTGGCACACCTGGGTGAGGAGATACACGGCGCGATTCGGCGGGATCACTCCGTGCCGCTCGACGAGACGGCGGAAGTCCATCCCGTCGAGAAGCTCCATGACGTAGTAGAAGCTCCCGTTCTCGGTCACGCCGAAGTCGTAGATCTCGATCGTGTGGGGCGAGCCGAGCATGGACGTGGCCTGGGCCTCGCGCTCGAACCGCGTCAGCGCGGTGCGCGCCGCGGCCGGATCCCCTCCGCCCACCGCCACCGCTTCCGTGCGGATCAGCTTGATCGCCGCGGGGCGCGCGAGGAGCCGGTGCTTCGCCCTCCACACCTCGCCCATGCCGCCGGCTCCGAGCCGTTCCTCCAGCCGGTAGCTTCCCAGCTGGCGCGCGTCGGAGAGCTGCCGCTCCAGGCCGTACATCACGCGGGATCCCACGAACGCGATTCCGGCGCAGATGTAGGTCGGGACGGAGAGATCCGCGATGAACTTCCACGCCCACCACGACACCTCGGGCGAAGCGCCGTGCACGAGAAGCGAGAGGGCGAAGTAAGCGGGCAGGATCGACGCGCTCAGGAGCGATCCGATCGCGGTCTGTCGCGGGGACAGAGGGAGAACCAGCGGGACGATGAGGATCCAGACTCCGATCCACGGAACGCCGTCGGGGGAGAAGAGCTGGATCTTGTGCTCCTGGAGCCGCGCCAGGAACTGGTTCGGGTCTCCTCCTGCGAGCCCGGCCAGATCGCGGAGCGCCTGGCCGGCGTAGGTTTCCCATCCCCAGGTGGCGAGAATGATCCCGAAGGTGCTCACCAGCTGGAAGGCGATCAGGATCTTGGGGAAGGCGGTCCGCGTGATCCTTCCCGCGCGCGCGGCTCCCCACACGAGGAGCCCGATCGAGATCGGGATGAGGCTGAGAAGGTGCCGGTCCAGCGGCATCTCCGAGTGCGTGGAGACGGCGTAGATCTCGACCGTGAGATAGGTCAGGGAATAGATGAGCGCGAGCCACCCGAAACGGCGCACCGAGTCCGCGTGGACTTCCGGCGCGACCGAGTCCGAGCCGGAGTCCTGCCGCATCGCGACCAAGGGAAGGCCGCGCGGCATGACGGTGTTCTGGGAGGTGTCCTCGGGGCGGGTCATCGTGTCGGGTGCATCATCGATCGGATCGCGTCATGGCGTCGGCAACTCGCGTGAAAACCGCTTCCACGGCCGGTTCCTCGCGCTCTCCCCCCGGCCAGATGTTGTGCATGTCGATGCGGAGCGCGTCCACTCCCGGCCCGGCGGTGATCTCGATCCTCCATCCCCAGTCCGGTCCCGGAGGCGCCGCGTACGAGCCGAGGAGCTGGAACGTGCCCCCTTCCGGATCGGGTCCGAGCCCGATGAACGCGGCGTGCCCCATGTGCCACGTGTCGATCCAGTGCACGGAAATCGTGCGGGTGTTGGGATCGAACCCGATCAGGAGGCAACCCTCCTGCGGTTTGCCCCGGTAGCTCCACGTGTACTCCACGCGCACGAATCGATCACCCAGGATCGGCGTCACGCGCGCGGTGCCGGGCGATTCTTCGGGGCGTTGCGTGTTGGGATCGTGGAGAATGTTCGTGCCCTTCCACGAACCGGCACAGGCGAGGAGCGCGTCGAGGCCGGGCATGTCAGGACCGGGTGCGCACGCGGCGGTGTGCGTCGGCGGGCTGGCGGTGGCTCGAGCCCGAGCCCGACCCCAGACGCTCCACCTCGCTTCGACGAAAACAGTCCTGCACGTGATCGTTCACCATGCCCACCGCCTGCATGAACGCGTACAGGATCGTGGATCCCACGAACGTGAACCCCCGGCGACGAAGGTCCTTGCTCAGCGCGTCCGACTCCCGCGTGGTCGAGGGTATGTCCCGCAGCGTGCGCCTGCGCCCCTGGATCGGCGTGCCGCCGACGAACTCCCACACGTAGGAGTCGAACGAGCCGCGCTCCTCCTGGAGCGCGAGGAACGCGCGCGCGTTCTTCACCGCGCCTTCGACCTTGAGCCGGTTCCGCACGATGCCGGGGTCGCGAAGGAGCCTCTCCACGCGCGCCGGCGTGAAGCGCGCCACGCGCTCCGCGTCGAATCCGTCGAACAGGCGCCGGTAGTTCTCGCGCTTGTTCAGAATGGTGGACCAGCTCAGGCCCGCCTGCGCCCCCTCGAGGAGCAGGAACTCGAAGAGCGCGCGGTCGTCGTGGACCGGAACGCCCCATTCCTCGTCGTGGTAGCGCTGGTAGAGAGGCGAGTCGCCTCCGAAGCAGCGCTTCACGTCAGCCACGCTTCCGCGCCTTCCAGACCTCTTCGGTCGGCCAGTTCCGCGCCCATTCGATCCCGACGAACGGGTACCGCGTCGTCGAGCCCTCCGGCGGGCGGATCTCCACGAGATCCTCCACCTCGAACCCGTACCGCCGCAAGAGCCGGATCCAGGCCCCGTGCTGGAGGTGGAACTCGACCCCCGAGTCACCCGGCCACTCCATGCGATACATCCCGAACGCGGGCCGCATCAGCCGCTCGTCCGCGGGCTCGTTCTCGTCGTCCTTGGCGCAGAGCATCAGGATCTCGGAGTTCGTGAGGAACGCGAGCCGCCCGCCCGGCCGGAGGAGCCGCGCCGCCTCGGGGACCCAGCGCGCGGGATCCGCCCAGAGGCACGCGCCGTACTCCGAGATCGCGAAGTCGAAGCTCGCGTCGGGGTAGGGAACGCGCTCCGCGTTTCCGTGGATCAACGGGAACTCGAGTCCGTGTTTCCGCTGCAGGCTTCGCGCCGTCACGAGCTGCCGCTCGGAGTTGTCGATTCCCACGACGCGCGCGCCGCGCCGCGCGATCCACGAGGAGACGTACGCCGTGCCGCACCCCAGCTCGATCACGTCCTTGCCCGCGAGATCCTCGGGAAGCATTCCCACGTCCGATTCGGGGACGCTCCAGATGCCCCAGGTGGGCTCGGACGTGGCCCAGTTCCGCTCGCCGGACGCGACGTACTCGCGGGCGAGGTCATCCCAGTGCGCTCGGTTCTTCTGGACGTGCTCGGGAAGGGGTTCCGCGTTGCGGGTGTCGGTCATGCTCTCGCGATGCCTCTCAATCGCCGGTCTCGACCGGCGTGCTCGGGGGTCCGTTCTGGACCAGTTCCGCCAGAAGCGTCGCCATGCGCGCGGGAGCGAACCGCTCCTCCGAGCGGAGCAGATCGTCCAGAAGCCACCAGCGGTGCTCGACGATCAGGCGCGCCTCCTCCGGCACCGGGTTTCCCGTGAGATCGGGCACGAACGTGTCCGTCCGGAGGAGGTAGAAGTACTCGCGCTCCCGGCACCTTCGTCCGTTCCACTCGAACTCGGCGTCCCGGACCCAGACGAGCGGGCCCACGTCGAAGTCCGACCGTCCGACCTCTTCCTCGAGCTCGCGCCGGAGCGCGCTCTCGTGCGATTCGCCCGCGTCGATGCCTCCGCCCGGTGTGATCCAGAGCGGCCCGCTTCGCCCGTTCAACCGGATCAGGAGCACGGACGCCTGCGGCGTGAGAAAGAGCGCGCGCACGCATTGCCGTGGCGCGGCCGCGTCGGCAGGAGCCACCCGCGCTTCCGGGCCCGCGCTCAGAACCAGGGCTCGTCCAGGCTCGGGCCATAGACCGACGGCACCTTGCCCCCGACCATCCGCAGATACACCGTGAGCTGTCCGCGGTGGTGGATCTGATCGTGGAGCAGCCACCAGGCGCTCACCAGCCGGGGGATGTCGCCCATGGTCTTCGGTCCCACGAAGAAGCGGATGGTCCGCGAGAGATCCTCCTCGGGAGTCGCCGCGATCAGCGCGCGGTACTCCCGGTGCATGCGCTCCAGCGTGGCGAGCAGCTCCGCCCATGAATCGGGAGGCGGCGGAGGCTGTCCCGACGGCATCTCCTTCGCGAAGGCGTCCTGGTGGAGCAGCGTTCCGAGCCGGCGCTCCTTGGCGAAGGTCCAGGCGAGCTCGCGCGCGCTCTGGCTCGTGGGGTGCGGCTTGAAGTCGGCCTTGTCCTCGGGGTACGCGCGGAGCACCTTCATCGTGGTCTCGTGCTCGCGATCGTAGACCTCGAGGAACTCCTCCTTCGCCTCCTTCGTCACCTTGTAGTCCATCGCGATTCCTTCCTTGCTCCTCATCCGCCCCGGCTACTTCTTCAGCGCCGCCTTGATCTTCGCGAGATGGTGGAAGCTGTGCCGCAGGGCGTGGTCCTCGATGAAGAACTGAGCCGTGAGCGGCGCGTCTCCGTTGAGCGACACCGGAGCGGCGCGGTCCAGGTCCTCGTCCCGGATCGTGCGCACGGCGTCCGCCGCCGCCTTGCTGTTCCGTCGCAGGAACTCGAGCGCCTCCTGCTTCGTGCAGCGCGCGTGCTCGTGCGCGTGCTTCCGGTTGATGCCGGCGACCGCGTCCCAGGTCACGCCTTCGATCGCTTTACCCGACGCGAGCACCTGGGCCAGCTCGACCTCGATCGGATACATGTTCGCCACATGATGCACCGTCACGCCCACCGTGCGTCCGTCGCCGGGCACGGGTGTGTTCCACTCCGCGTCGGTCAGCTTCTCGGCGAAGGCGGCGAGCGCCGCGGCTCCTTGCTCGATCCGTTCCGCCAGCGCGCGTGCGCGAGAGTTCATGTCACCTCCGGAAATGGGGCGTTCATTGCGAGAGCGAGTCCATCACCGCCACGAGGCGCCAGATGCGCCACGGGCCGTCCTCACCTTTCTCCACGACGAGCGCGAACCGCCCGTACTCCGTCCGCTCGCGGTTCTGCTCGATGAAGTCCTCCCGGAACGTGCCGGTCTGCGCGGCCACGTTGCCCGAGATCTTCAGGTCTTCCTGCGTGATCTTGAGCCCCGTGACGTCGATGGGGCCGTAGAGAGCCCCGAAGAAGGTCTGGATCGCCGCGCGCCCCTGTACGGTCGGCGCGCTGGAGAAGATGAGCGACGCGTCCTCGGTGAAGAGATCGCCGAACGCCGTGCTGTCACGCTCGTCCGCCGCGGTCGCGTACCGGGTCCAGAGCGAGTCGATCGATCCCTTCACGGTGAGGTTGCTGAAGCTGGACGAGGTCCCGGAGGGCTGCGCGCAGGAAGCCAGGAGCACGGCGGCCAGCACCAGAATCAACGGTCGCATCATTCCTCCATGTCTGGAAGGAGTCCCGGCGCGAGCGCCCGGGAGTTGGATCTCCGGAAGCAGGGGACCAGCTTACCGAAAGGGCTGCGCGGTGACGAGCCTATCCCTTGCGGGGCTCGAACAGCTCGATGGGGTTGCCCGAGGGATCCTCGACGAGGATCTGCGAGCCGCCGGGACCGGTGACGACGTCGTTGCGAAACCGGATGCCCGCGGCTTTCAGAGCGGCGACGCGCGCGGCGATGTCCTCGACCTCGATCACGAGCCGGTTCCATCCGCCGGGCTCCGGTACCCGGCCGTCCGGCATCGGGCGGGCGGCCGAGCTCGGAGGTCCGCTCAGCCAGAGCAGGAGGTCGCCTCGCGTGACGAACGCGATGGCGGGACCCATGCGCCGATCGAGCGTGAAGTCGAGGTGGCGCGTGTAGAAGTCGACCGCTTGGTCGACGTCGTGGACCATGTACCGGATCGTTGCCATGGCTACTCTCCGTTTCGCCTGCCGATGAGAAGTCCCAGAAGGAACAGCGCCTCGATCGCGGCATCGCCGAGATAGATGGGCCGTATCGTCTGGTTCAGGACATACACCACGTCGATCGACGCGAAGGCGATGGCGGAGACGGCCGCGAGGAAGATGACCTCGCGCTTCACTTTCCGCTCCACGCCGCGGCCGCGCGCGCCATTGAGGATCGTCGCGCCGATCGCGACCGCGAGCGCCCCCACCATGTGCACCAGCCAGAAGTCCGTCTTCGGGCCCGTGATCGACTCGAACGTGGTCCGGCTCGCGATCGGCCAGGCCCCGGTCGCGATGTAGTAGAGCCCCTGTGCGATGAGGACGAGTCGGATCACGCGGTGGACGCGCGGGGCGTGAGGGCAGGTGCACGGTCTGGCACCGAGGATCGAACGCGTCGTGGCTCCATCAGACCCCCCCGAACTGCACCGTGTACGGCACCCACTCCGGACACTTCCTTCAGGGCCCCGGAGACCACTTGCGGGACCAGGAACACCTCGTCCGGGACGTCGAAGTTGCAGCGCTGCAACGCAGGCGCGGTGCCCTCGACCCGGTCGAAACCCCAATCGAGGATAGAACCAAGGGTGCCCCACGACCACAACGGCCTGATCCCCAGGCGCACCCACTCGAGGGAGCCCTTCGCGCACCAGACGACCCATCGCTTGCCCAGAGGTCAGCGGTACTCCACCAGTCCCGTCAACTTGCCCCGGGGCAAGTGGCGGGCTGGTCCCTGGACGAGGTAAGGGTCAAAGGCAGGCCCGCCTCGCTGGTCGAGCGGGCTGGCTGCGGTCCTTCGCACGGGCTCGCGCGCGTTCGGGGGTTCAATCAGGTCCCCCCGGCAGGATCAACTTGCCCCGGGGCAAGTTGCATTATCGTCAACTACGTTGCTGGGGAAGCGTTTGGAGGCTCGGATGGGGCGGGTCGTGAGGACTCGGCGCGCAGGGTGCCCTTACTCCAGCGGGATGAGGTACGAGACCAGCCGGCGGATCTTGCGGTCCCGCATCTCGAACACATCGCAGAACTCGGCATTCAGGATGCCGCCATCGGAGCGCTCGGCGCGCACGGTGCCCTCCGCGACGACGACATCGCCTTCTTCCACCAGACGGGAGACGTGGATCGCCGGCTTTCCACGGAACGCGGGGTTCTCGATCTCACGGTCGAAGGCGACCTTGCCCTCGAGGTGAAACGCGCCTGGGAGCACCCAGACCACGTCGTCCGCGAGACAGGACAGGATCATCTCGTGGTCGCTCCGCCGGAACCCCTCCATGTACCGCTCGATGACTCTCTTGTTCTCGCTCATGGCAGGTCCTCGGTCTTCTCCATCACGCCGGGCAAGCCGGTCTCTCTCGCTCACGCCATCTTCTCGATCACGTACGCGATACGCGAAAGCCGGCGCTCCGCGGCCAGCCGGTGCACCACGTCGTAGAAGGCCTGAGACGCCTCGAACCGCTCCACGTCCTCGATCCTCAGGAGATCCTCGTGTCTCGCCTGCCGCGCGTCCCGCCTCCGGCCCGCGACCAGCGCCGCGTTCTCGGAGCGGTCCTCGGAGTGCACCACGCGGAAGCCGGCTTCCTCGATGAGGCGCTCGTTCACGCCCGGAGGCACGAACAGAAACGGTCCGATCGAGCTTCGAAGCGCGAGGTCTTCCTTCGTCACGGGACCGGTGATCACGACCGGATCGGTGAACACGGCACGGGAGCCGGCGCCGAGCACGCGCCCCCACTCGCGCAGCACGGCGGGGCGATCGAGGAAGTGGTTCATTGCGTCCACGCAGAGGAGCCCGTCGAAGGAGCCTTCGTCGAACGGCAACGTCGACTCGGCATCGGCCACCTCGAACCGGACCAGCCCGCTCATGTCCGCGCGCTGCGCCAGCTCGGTGCCGGTGGCGACGCCTCCTTCGTGCGAATCCACGCCGGTGATGCGGCACCCCGTCGTCCGCGCGACATGGAGCGCGGGGCCACCCGAGCCGCTTCCCACCTCGAGCACGTGGCTCTCCGGC
>DASTBC010000036.1 GCA_035712245.1 Candidatus Eisenbacteria bacterium | reverse complement strand
GTGGGGTTCCGCTATCCGTATCGCCCTTCATGGCTCTACGCGCGCCTCGAACGTGCCGCCCTGCGACGGTCCGCGGGCGCCACGGTCATCAACGAGGCGGTTCTCCGGCTTCTCCGCGAGAAGGGATTCGAGAAGCCGATCGAGCTCGTGCCGCACGGGCTCGAGCTCGAGCGATATCCGTGCTCGCTGGATGCGCGAGCGGCCCGCGCGAGCGAGTCCGGCCGCCCCCCGGTCGTGGGCTTCCTCGGAAAGCTGACCCGCCAGAAGGGCGTGGACGTCCTGCTGGGCGCGTTCTCACGACTCGTGCGGGGGTCCTACGGCTCCGCGCCGCTCCTCCAGATCGTGGGCGACGGTCCGGAGCGCTCGCGCTTGGGGGACCTCGCGTCCGGCCTCGGGCTCGGGGACGCGGTCCGGTTTCACGATGCCGTTCCGCACGAGGAAGTGCCGCGGGTTCTTTCACGGGTCGACGTCCTCGTTCTCCCCGCGCGCACGACGCCCATGGCGCGCGAGCAGTTCGGCCGCGTGCTGATCGAGGGAATGGCGGCGGGGTGTGTCGTGATCGGAACGGCGAGCGGCGCGATTCCGGAGGTGATCGGGGACGCGGGTCTCGTCGTCCCGGAGGAGAGCGAGGAGGCGCTCGCGGTGGCGATCGGGCGCGTTCTGCGGGAACCCGACGTCGCCGCCTCGCTCCGGAGCCGCGGCAGAGTGCGGGTGCTCGAGCGCTACACGTGGGCCGCGGTCGCATCCACGCTGGCCGCGTTCTATCGGCGGATCCTCGCGGAGGATTCGAGACGTGCGGGCCCGGGTGGCGGGGAGCGCGCGTGAGGCGCCTCCTTCGCGGGGGCGCCCGTCTCTGGTATCGCGCCCGGGGATTCGTTCCGACCCGCATCGAAGGAGCCCTGCTCCGCGGAGATCCGGATCACATCGGGTTCTGGCGCGACGTCGCGCGCGGAGCCTGGGAGCCCGGCACGTTCGCGTTCCTGCGCGATCATCTGAGCGCGACGTCCACGTTCCTGGACGTCGGCGCCTGGATCGGCCCGGTGACGCTGGCCGCGGCGCGGAGGTGCGCGGCGGTCTACTGCTTCGAGCCGGATCCCGCGGCGTACCGGTATCTCCTCTGGAATCTCGAGCTGAACGGCGTACGGAATGCGTCCCCCTATCATGCCGCACTGGGTTCGCGAACCGGGACTCGCACGCTGTCCGGAAGGGATGGAGCGTTCGGAACGAGCCGCTCGACGCTCCTTGCCTCCGCCGGCGCTCCGGAGATCGGCGTTCCGTGCTGGGGGTGGCAGGACTGGCTCGAGGCGGTGCGGCCGGGCCGGATCGATGCCATCAAGGTGGACGTGGAGGGAGGGGAATTCGAGCTCCTGCCCGCGATGGGCGAGTACCTGCGAACCGAGCGGCCCGCGCTCCATCTGTCGCTCCATGCCGAGCTCCCGAGCGAGTCGGGGCGCGGCGCCGGGCTTGCCGGGATCGGCGAAGCCGTGCGCCACTATCGAACCATCCGCGACGAGGACGGCCGCGGGATCGCCCTCGAGCAGGCGCTCGACCTCGCCGCGGCCCGCAACGTCACGCTCACCTTCAGCGGATAGAAGGCCCTCCCGGAGATCGCGGCGAGCGCTCCGCGGCCGCTCCGCGCAGGAGCTCGGTGATCAGGACGAACGGCACCGCCAGGATCACGGGGAGGCGGATCGGATCGAATCGCCACTTCGCCCACACGGGCAGGAACGCGGCCAGAGCGACGGCGCCCATCAGCGAGGCGAGCCCGGGCTCTCCGGTCGCGAGCGCGATCCCGGCCGCCAGCGACGCGATCACGACCGCGGAGCACGCGCGCACGAACGGGCGGCGGACCGTGAACGGTCCCAGCCGATGGACCTCGATCCGCTCCCGGAAGCGATCCGGATGGCGCTTCCGGAGCCGCGCGTCCATGCGATAGCGCCGCGCCCACCGGATCGGGTCGAGATAGCCGGAATGCTCCCGCGGGTGCACGACCCGCGCCTCGGGCTCCAGGGCGATCCGCGCGCCCGCGCGCTCCAGCGAGAACCCGAAGTCGGAGTCCTCGCGAAAGTAGATGCCCGATGCCGCGTGGAAGTAGCCCTCGTCGTATCCGCCCACGGCCTCGAAGACGGTCCGCTTCACGAAGAGGTTGGTGGGGAGGTAGTGGGGCTGGTCGCGATCCGGCCGCCGCGCGGGTGATCCGTCCGGGAGGAGCGTCGCGCCCGCGAGCACGTCGATCGACGGCTCGCGCTCGAGCCGCGCCGCCGCGCGCTCGAGCCACGAGGGGTCCGGCACGCAGTCGTCCTCGGTGAAGGCGAGGTAGTTCCCGCGAGCGTCGCGCGCCGCGCGATTGCGCGCCGCGCCCGGGCCGCCACGTCGTGGATTCGAGACGACGCGCAACCCGCGCGTCGCGATCTCCTCCGCGAGCGCGGGTTCGGGCGAGGTCCCGTCGAAGGAGAGGAGCACCTCGTGCCGCGTGCGAGGAAACGTCTGCGCGGCGAGAGCGGGGAGGAGGGTTCGGAGCTTCCCCGCGTCGCCCCGCGTGGGGACGATCAGCGCGAAATAAGGATCGTTCAGGGCCGCGCGGCGGAGGACGCGGCGCCCGCCGGGGCGCGCGCTTCGGACCGGAACCAGTCCACGGTGCGTCTGAGGCCGTCCTCGAGCTTCGTGGCGGCCTTCCATCCGAGGAGCGATTCGGCGCGCGACGTGTCGAGGGACCGCCTCGGCTGCCCGTCCGGCTGCGCCGGGTTCCACACGAGCTTCCCGGTGAACCCCGTGAGCCGCGCGATCGTCTCCGCGAGATCCCGGATCGAGATCTCGAATCCCGCGCCCAGGTTCACGGGCTCGCTCCCTTCGAGACGCTCCATCGCGGTCACGATCCCTCGGGCGGCGTCCTCCACGTAGAGGAACTCGCGCGTGGCCCGGCCGCTCCCCCAGACCTCGATCGATCCCGCGCGCGACTCCACGGCCTCGACGCACTTGCGGATGAGCGCCGGAATGACGTGCGAGGTCTCGGGATCGAAGTTGTCATGAGGGCCGTAGAGGTTCACCACGAGCACGTTCACCCCGTCGAACTCGAACTCCTGCCGGTACGCCTGCGACTGGACGAGCAGCATCTTCTTCGCGAGCCCGTACGGCGCGTTCGTCTCCTCGGGGTATCCGCTCCAGAGGTCGTCCTCGCGGAAGGGAACGGGCGTGAACTTGGGGTAGGAGCAGATCGTCCCGACGCTCAGGAAGCGTCGCACGCCGCCGAGCCGCGCCCGCTCCATGAGGAGCGAGCCCATCATGAGGTTCTTGTAGTAGTAGGTCCCCGGGTAGCGCCGGTTGGCGCCGATGCCGCCCACAGCCGCCGCGAGGTGGATCACGACCTCCGGTTCGTAGCGCTGGATCACGCCCTCGACGTCGCTCTCGCGGGTGAGGTCGTACTCGCTCGAGCGGAACGTCTCGGCGCCGTGATACCCGCGCGCGTGGAGCTCGGCCATGACGTGGCGGCCCAGGAAGCCGGAGCCTCCGGTGACGAGGATGCGGGTCTCGGGACTCGGCTCGAGGCTCATGGGTCGTGAGTGTCGGGCAGAGTCGCGAATGGAGTCAAGGCTCCCACCGGTCCCCCGTCCTAGGGATGAGCCACGAAGTAGAAGTGGAGCCGGCGCTCGAACTGGTCGGCGAACTCGGCCGCCGACAGCGCGGGAGCCCCCCGCAGCCATCCTCCCAGGAGCGAGAGGCGCAGCCCGATCTCCCCCGTGACGAGATCATGGAGGGCGCGGGGCGTGGTGCCGAAGTGGTCCGCGCCGCCCAGCCCGCACTCGAACACGATCACGGGGCGGTTCGCGCGGAGCACGTTCACTCCTCCGCGAAAGACCCCCATCTCCGCCCCCTCCACGTCGACCTTCACGAAGTGCAACGGCCGGTCCGGAGGGACCGTGCCGTCGAGGGTCTCCATCGGCACCTGGATCGCTCGCGCATGCTCGCCCGGGAGGTCCCGCGCGCGCCGCTCGAGCCCGCTCAGCGCCGGATGCGGATCCATGCAGTGGAAGGTCACGACGCCGGCGCGGTCCCCGACGGCGGAGGCGTGCACGTCGACGCGCGGGAACGCGGCCCGGAGCCGTTCGCAGCGGTCGGGCTGCGGCTCGAAGGCCATGTGCCTTCCGCGCGGCGCGAGGCGGATCAGGTGCTTCAGCATCCCGCCTTCGAACGCGCCCACGTCGATCGCGTTGGAATCGGGTCGCAGCACGCGCCGCATGATGGCGATCGTCTGCCAGTCGTAGAGGGTGCTCTTCTGGCCGGTGAGCGCGTGATGAGCACGCTTCAGCGGCTCCTCGAGCGGGGTGCCCGTGAAGATCCGCTTGGCGAGACGCGTCATCATGGCCGGTGATCCTAGCGCATCCCGCGGGAGGCGGCGCCGGTCCGCGCTCGCCCGCGCTTGACCGCACCCGCCGCATGCCCCACGATCCCGGGGATGTCCGCCGCCCTCGAGCGCATGGCCGCGCTCTCCTTCCTCCTCCTCGCCGCCGCGCTTCCCTGGTCGATCGCGCCGATGTCGATCGCGGTGGGGCTCTGCGGCGCGCTCACGCTCGCCGTGTGGTTCCGGCCCGGCGGCGCGCGCTGGGTGCGCACGCCGGTCGATCTCCCCGCGCTCGCGTGGATCGCGGCGCTCGCGATCGCCGCGTTCGCGGGGGACGACCCGGGGGGAAGCGTCCGCCGGATCACGAAGGGATTCCTCCTCGCCGTCGTGCCGCTCGCCGCGTACCACGCGCGCGATCCTCGCCTCGCCCGGCGCGCGATCGCCGTGCTCCTCGTCTCGGCCGCCGCGGCCACGATCTTCGCGCTCGTGAAGTTCGCGGCCCAGGGAGGCGCCTTCCCCGTCCGCGTCCGCGGGCTCGTCGGGCACCCGCTCACGTACGGGGGCCAGGCGATGCTCCTCGCGACGGTCGCCGCGGCGCTCCTGATCCGGGGCGGCGGGCCGCGCTGGAAGCTCGCGGGAATCGCGCTCCTGACGCTCGTCGTCCCGGCGCTCCTCGGGAGCTTCACGCGGAGCGCCTGGATCGGGACGCTGGCGGGATGCACCGTGCTCCTCGCGTGCACGCGCGCGCGCTGGCTGCCCGCGCTCGCCGGCGCCGCCGTGCTGCTCGTGCTCCTCCTCCCCTCGGGGTACCGCGCGCGAGCGGCCTCCCTCTTCGACACGAAGAGTCACTGGAACCGGGAGCGGGTGATCCTCTGGGACGCGGGGTGGAGGATCTTCCGCGACCACCCGGTCACCGGCGTCGGGCTCCAAGATCTGAAGCCGTACGTCGCGCGCTATCGCTCGCCCGAGGCGCACGAGCCGCCCCACGGCCACATGCACAACATGTGGCTCCAGGTCGCGGTCACCATGGGAGCGGTCGGCGTCGCCGCGTTCGCGTGGCTCTGGGTCGGCCTCTTCCGCACGGCCGCGTGGCGGCTGCGACGGGATCTCCGGGACGCGAGCGCGGACCGGTTCGGGCTCACGCTGCGGCTCGCCGCCGTCGCGGCGCTCGCCGGGTTCTTCGTCGCCGGGCTCTTCGAGTGGAACTTCGGCGACGAGGAGCTGATCGACTTCCTCTTCACGCTCACGGGCATGGCCTTCGGCGCGAGCGCCTGGTCTCGAGCATGGCACGGCGAGCCGCGATCATCCTGACCCCGCGGCTCCCCTGGCCGCTCGACGACGGGGGGCGGATCGCGTCGTGGCAGACGGTGTGGGCGGCCTCGCGGGAGTACGACGTGACGCTCGTCACGTTCGTGCCCGCCGGAACGGAGCACTCCGCGGCGCCGCACGCCTTCGGCGATCTCGGCGTGACGGTGGTCCGGATCCCGTTCCGTCCGCCTGCCGCTCCGATCGCCGCGGCGCGCGGGCTCTGGGGCCGCTGGCCGTACACGCTGGAGCGGTACCAGGACCGGGCGTTCCATGGCGCGCTCCGCGAGCGTGCCGCGGCGCTCACGCCCGCGTTCCTGATGGCGAACCATCTCCACATGGCGCCGTACGCCGCGTCCGTTCCCGGCATCCCCTTCGTGCTGCGGGAGCACAACGTGGAGCACGTCTTCATGGAGCGCTACGCGTCGGCGCGCGGGCTCGCGCTCGCCGGGATCTACGCGCGAACGCAGGTGGGGCGCCTTCGCCGCGTGGAGGCGAGGCTCTGCCGCTCGGCCGCGCTCACGCTCGCGATCCAGGACGCGGAACGCGAGACGCTGCGGAAGCTCGCGCCCGGAGCGCGGGTCGAGACGCTCCCGATCGGGGTCGACTTCGCGCGGTTTCCGCCGCGGTCACCCTCGAACGCGCCGGTGCTGCTCCTTCCCGGCGCGTTCGGGTGGGCGCCGAACGCCGACGGCGCGCTCCGGTTCCTCGAGGAGGGATGGCCGAGGCTCCGCGCCGCCGTGCCGGGCGTCCGGCTCCGGATCGCGGGGAAGGAGCCCCCTCCCGCGCTGCTCCTGACGGCGCGGCGCCTCGATGTGGAGCTGGTC
>DASTBC010000035.1 GCA_035712245.1 Candidatus Eisenbacteria bacterium | reverse complement strand
TCCGATCGGGAAGAGGATGCCGGCCATGAGCTGGAGGCCGCTGGAGTGGAAGCGGTCGGGCAGCTCCTGGACGATCCCTTGTTCCGCCTCGCGGAGATTCACGAGACCCTGCACGTACCGGAGCTCCGTCGCGAGGCGGGGACGTCCCACCGGGAACACGACGCCGAATCCGAACAGCGCACCGACGTCCACGGAGTGGAGGAGCGGCTCGAGGTCCTCGTCGACACCTTCGCCGGAGGCACGAGCGGAGCTGAGGAACGCGACGTCCACGCCTCCCGCGAAGTAGGTCCGGCCTCCCCCCGCGCGGAACTTCACCAAGACCGGCACCGAGACGTAGTCGAGGTCGAGATTCAGAACGCGCTCGTCACCCGACTCCGCGGCATCCGCGGCCCGTAGCTCCGTGCGCCGCTGGACGTACATCGGCTGGAGACTCAGCGAAAGGTCGCGAGTCAGCGCGAGCTCTCCCTGGATTCCCGCCATGAGGCCGGCTCCCGCGCCGTAGGCCGTGTTCGGCGGGGCGTCGCCCGAGATCGCGGCGCGGTTCAGGCCGAGGACGGCGCCTACGGAGGCGGCGTGGGCGGACCGTGGTTCCGTGAGGGATAGGAGAGCCAATCCGGCGAGGACGAGTAGCAGTGTCCAGCGTACCGAGCGCGACATGGAGTTGCTCCGTCGACGAAAGCAAGCCACAGGCCGGCGACACCATAGAACACCGTGCAACTGCCTGCAAGCCCGGGCGCGTGACGGCACGACAGCGCCGCGGTGATTCCCGCCGCAATCTCCGTGGAGATGGCCTCTGGTAGGATGCGGCCATGATCGATCTACTTCGCGACCTGGTCGCTCACAAGGGATACGCCAACGCGGCGCTCCTGAACGCGGCTCAGCGGAACCGCGCGGCCGTATCCGACCCCGAGCTGGTGGAGCTGCTCCACCACATCCTGGTCGCGAATCGTTTCTGGTTGCTGACCATCCTGGGTCTGCCGTTCGTTCACGACGAAGAGGCTCGCGTCTCTTCATCGTTCGCCGCACTCATCCAGCGCTACGCCGACACTCAGGCGCAGGAGACCGCATGGCTCGAGATCTCCACGGAGGGCGACCTTGCTCGAAGGCTGGAGAGCCCGCTCATCCCGAACGGCACGTGCTCGATTGCGGAAGCCCTCGTCCAAGTCTGTATGCACTCGCACGGCCATCGAGCCCAGGCGGCGAAGCTGCTCGGGCGGCACGGAGGCGTGGCGCCTCCGATGGACTTCATCCTATGGCTGGCGAAGCGCCCACCGGCGGAGTGGACCTAGCCTGAACGTGGAACCGCCGAGTGCCGGGCGGGAGTCAGTCGGAAACGTGGACGGTGATCTTCTGCGTCGCTCTGGGATCGACCATGTGCCGGACCTCGAGCTCGTAGGTGCCGGCCTGTGAATCCACCACCTTAGTGTCCGTCATCTCGACGCTCTCCCCGGGCGCGAGCTGCCTCTCGAAGGAAACGGCAGCGCATCGTGCGGTCCCTGGCACTTCGGAGAGGGCGAGATCGCCGCCCAGGCCGAGGCCGCAGATCATGAACGTGCCCCACTCGGGACTCCCACCAACGTTCGTCACCTTCGACCAAACCGTGACCTGCTCGCCACTCTGGGGCTCGGCGGGGTCGAGGCGTACCGTCTGGACGAACCTCTTCTCGACCGGCGCGTTGGGCTGGGTGTGGCATTGTGCTCCCATCGCCGCCAGGAGCAGCGCCGCGATGGCGGACGCACGAAGGACCCTGATCATGGTGACCTCCCTAGCAGCCCGGCAACGCGACGAGTCTACACCCCCCGCGTCGTCATGGGAGGGGAATCCTGGTAGCCAAGGGTTAGCGGCCTATCCAACGCAGGAAGGGAAGAGAACGGGCCAGCATAAAGCTGCTACTGACGCACTTAACGAGACGCGCCCCGTAGCTCAGGTGGACAGAGCAGCGGTTTCCTAACTAGTCCAAGGTCATTCCCGCCGAGTACGCCACGTCCCGCTGAATCCCTCCGCGTCCGGGTATCTCGAACGCTCGCGCGTGGATCTCGGGGGAGGGGAGTCTCGCCCCGTACCGCCACGGCGGCTGTCTCGCAGATAGGAATGCAACTCGGGGTGTCTGCAGCATCGCAGACACCCCGAGTCTTCTTCTGCACGGTGGGGAAGATCAACAGTTCCTAGTGGGGCACGTGGCCATGGAGTCACAGTCCCAGCAGGAGACTCCGCAGCTAATCGCGTACGTATCAAGGCATTCAGTGAGGCATTCTGTTGCGTCGCATTCGGTGTGACCGAAGGTCAGTTCGTCGCAGCCATTCCATATGTGTGTGGCTGGGGTGATACAGGGATTTTGTGTGTCAGCCTTAGTGTCGAGGAGGACGCCACCTCGAGCTCTGCTCGCGTCCCTCATCGTGAGATCTCGAATGGTGGACTTCCGTAGGCGTAACTTTCTGTCACGAGGATTCAACGAGAACTCCTTCCTTTGGTGGAAATCCGATGGAGCTGCGAATCCCCCCATCCACATGGCGGATCACGGAGGCAAAAAGTACCACAACGATGGCCGAGCACCACTTTCTGTCGGGAACGGATTCCCGCCCTGTTCTGTGGCTCCTTAGTCAACCGCGCGGCAGGGGATGAAGCGGTATCCCGCCTCGAGCCTGACCTTGGCACAGCGTCGAACGCCCAGACGCCGTCGCGGTCGAGACAATTCGAGAACGTGCCGCGAGTGCGATCGAGACTGGCAGGTCCCGGCCGGGAGACAGCTTCGAGCGGTTGCGACAGCACCAATGACCTCACCCGCGAAGCCGACCGATGCCCTCGTACGGCGGGAAGCAGTACACTGCACGCGTAACCCTTTGCGCCCCCGTAGCTCAGGTGCCAGGTTTCGGAGACGGCCATTCACCAAGGAGATCGCGATGAACCCGATGAACCGCCTCCACAGAACCAGACCAGGGCATATACGAACTGTCCCTATTGCCTGTCTTTTGCCCCGACGTGCCCAAACCAGGGCTGCGACACGAACTACCCCTGTCTCCCCCCTCGCTAAACTCCGGACGCGGCGCTGGAGGATGGTCCTAGCTGGAACGCGAGGTGATCGCACTCAGAAGCCCCCCGCGAGATCGCCTCGCTGGGGGCTCTTCTCTGTGCGCCTCCTGCACGTGTTCCGTGAGGATTCGTCCGTGGTTTCGAGTGCGTTCTCGCAGTCAATTCGAAGGGTACACAGAAGGGTACACAGCGCGCATCGATGCGCTACACTACGCGCTAAGTCCTTGCGCCCCCGTAGCTCAGGTGGACAGAGCAGCGGTTTCCTAAACCGTGGGCCGGGTGTTCGAATCACCCCGGGGGCACTTACTTAGCTTCGTCGGGCTTCCGCTTGTAGTTCCCCCTGTAGACTCCCGCAAAGAAACATCGGCCCCTAGGGAGATCGTGGCTCCAGGGGCTTACTTTTTTCTTCCCTCTCCTCCTGCTCTGTTTTCTCCTGCTCTTTGGTGCGATCGATGAGTCTCTTGAGGCCGGTGATGGGGTGAAAGATATAGGCAATGAAAATGAGGACTGTTAAGCCGATGCCCTCCCAGACGCTCATAGGGGGCATTTCTTTGCCCTTTGGCTTGGCGGCCCCCAGGGATCGACGGGGAGAGGCGGGATCACCTGGAGTGGTAGTCCAGAACAGTCGAAATGCGGCACCGCCAGCACCAAGTATTCACTCATGGTAAGCCCGTAGCACTCCGCACGCTCCCGAATGAAGCGCTTCTCGTGATCCGGCATTCGTACAGATAGGCACCCAGGAAGCGGCATCTCTGAAGACACTGTACCCTAGAAGTAGCCTATCGGCTCGCTCTGGTACAGGTGAAACGGGACACTGCGAGACTCGGCGGGATTACAGCGGGACAAGAGACCGATTGATCTCCTAAATCGTGGGCTGGGTGTTCGGATCACTCCGGG
This sequence comes from Candidatus Eisenbacteria bacterium, assembly GCA_035712245.1. Taxonomy (GTDB): domain Bacteria; phylum Eisenbacteria; class RBG-16-71-46; order SZUA-252; family SZUA-252; genus WS-9. The sequence continues at coordinate 47,790 of DASTBC010000035.1, read as the reverse complement.
GGCACACACCTGCACTCGTCGAACTCTCTCGCCTTGTCCGATCCGCGAACGTACCGTCCCGCATGTGTAGGTCGGCGTCATTACCCTTTGTGACAACAGCAACACTGCAACCGCTAGGGCGCCCTGTTTGGAGTGCGCGTTGACGGTGGGGTCTCGCGGCAATGCCCATCCAGTATTGTTGGGCGTGCGGAGCGTCGACGATACCGACACGTGTCAAGAAAGCAACTGGCGGTACGGCCAGTTCCTTTGTACGCCGGCCCGGGAGCCGTGTTACCCCTGGGTTACAGGAGCGGAGGCTCAGGATTGAAATCGTCTGAAGCCTGCAAGGTCTGGGTAGGGGTTTTGAGGTCCGTCGCATCCGGCGAGGCCTCTCCCGCGGAAGCGCTGAGGAGAATACCGTCCGTCGATGACGAGGACGACGTACCTCCAGCGTTCTGGAGCGCGCGCGATCTCTTGGACCAGGAAGTGGAGTTCGGAACCGAGGAGCCCGACGAGCACTTCCGCGCGGTGATGACCAAGCTTGCCGACCGGATCGAACAGCATCCAAAGGCCGGTCCACGGTAAGCGAATTCCAACGGCACGTCGCCGGACGAGACCGCAGTCAGGAGCACTGCGGTCTCGTAGCGAGCGTTGGCTGTACTGCGCTCCGGGATTCAAGCGGCGTTTGCGCCGCCCGGTTCAGCTCCTGGCCGCGACCGGTGCGTAGTCGCGCTTGGGCGGACCCACATAGATCTGCCGCGGACGGGCGATCCGCAGATCCTTGTCCTTCCTCATCTCCATCCACTGCGCGATCCACCCCGGCAGCCGGCCCATCGTGAACATGACGGTGAACATGTTCACCGGAATGCCGAGAGCCTGGTAGATGACGCCGGAGTAGAAGTCCACGTTCGGATAGAGCTTCCGGCTGACGAAGTACTCGTCCTTGAGCGCGATCTCCTCCAGCTTCATCGCGATCTCCAGCATGCGGCTCGAGACTCCGACGCGGGCGATCACCTCGCCGCACGCCTTCTTGAGAATCGCGGCGCGCGGGTCGTAGGACTTGTACACGCGGTGGCCGAAGCCCATGAGCCGCGTCGTGTCGTTCTTGTCCTTGGCCTTCGCCAGGAACCGCTCCGCGCTCCCCTCGCCGGCGGCGATGTCCTCGAGCATCTCGATCACCTGCTGGTTGGCTCCGCCGTGGAGCGGTCCCCAGAGGGCGCTGATGCCGGCGGCAATGCTCGCGTAGAGGTTGGCCATGGAGCTTCCGACCATCCGCACGGTGCTGGTGGAGCAGTTCTGCTCGTGGTCGGCGTGCAGGATCAGGAGCAGGTCGATCGTGCGGGCGAGGACCGGGTCCACCTCGTACTCGTCGCACGGCACGGAGTACATCATGTTGAGGAAATTGGAGGCGTAGTCGAGGCGGTTCTTGGGATACATGACCGGCTGCCCGATCGAGTGCTTGTAGGACCAGGCGGCGATGGTCGGCATCTTGGCGATCAGCCGGACGATGGTCTCCTGGATCTGAAAATCGGACTCGGGTTTCTGATAGAAGGTCGCGAGCGCCCCCACCGCGGCCGCGCAGACGGGCATCGGGTGGGCGTCCTTCGGCAAGGCGTCGAAGAATCCGACGAAGTCCTCGTGCAGCATGGTGTGGTGCGTCACGTCCCGGGTGAACCCGTTCAGCTCGGCCTGGGTGGGAAGCTCGCCGTGGATCAGGAGCCAGGCCACCTCGAGGAACGTGCTCTTCTCGGCGAGCTGCTCGATGGGATACCCGCGGTAGCGGAGGATCCCCTTCTCGCCGTCGATGAAGGTGATCGCGCTCCGGCACGAGCCCGTGTTGCCATACCCGGGATCGAGCGTGATGAGCCCCGTCGCGGAGCGCAGCTTCTCGATGTCCACCGCCATCTCGTTCTCGGTTCCCCGGATCACGGGGAGCGTGGCCGAGCGTCCATCGAACTGGAGAGTGGCCGTACCGGCTTCCTTCGCTTCCTTCAGCAGGGTCGTCATCGTTCCCCCTTCCTGACAGATCGTCAGTGGGACCTGTCAGAAGTGTCAGCCTCCGATCGCGGCTCGACGCGCCATCCTGAAGCGCCGCCGCACGTTGTCCGGGCGCCCTCCTTCGGGGGAGGGCTGCGCGATCCGTCACAGGGCAGGAACCATGCCTTGCCGCGTCGGGCGCCACGTGGTCGGCGATCACAGGAACGCAGGCCGTGGATCCGGTGCATCCGGAGATTGTGCTTGACTTCGCAATAGCTCTATTGCACTATAGACGCACGGGGATTGGCACAGAGGTCGTCTCGTCAACGGCCCGGTGGCCGACCGGCGCTCCATCGTGGGGAAGTCTCCCGCCAGCGCCGGCCAGGACACCACGTTCGCGCTACACGGATGTCTCGATTCGGCCACGGACGCGCCTGGCGGAGCACCTTCATGCTGGCCCCCTGTCTCTCCTGCAACCACGGTTTCAGCCTGCGCATCGCCCCCCTGGAACGCGTCTGTGCCCAGTGCGGCGCGCTCCACGTGCTCCATTCGGGGCTCTGGAAGCTCGGAGCCCGCTCGGGGGGGAACGAGGCGAAGATCGCCGCCGCCCGAAGCGGCCGGCAGACGGGCCCGAGGCTCTCCGTGGTGCAGCGTCCGAACACGTCGCGAAACGCCGGCTCCTGAGCGCGCCGGCGCACCCCAGGGGGAACGTCATGAAGCGAATTCGCGCGAACTCGAGCGCCGGGATGGTCCGCACGTCCATCGCCTTGCCCGAGGCGCTGCACAAGCGCTACAAGCTCGCGAGCATCGAGACGGGGGCCGTCGTCACGGAGCTCCTCCGGCGTGCCGCCGCGGAGTGGATCCAGAAGTACAAGCCGTCCCGGAGAGGGAAGGGCTGAGCGGGTTCTAGGCGCGACCCGCCGAGCGGGGGTAGAAGAGGATCTCGAGGTACTGCTCCGGCCCCGACGTCCTGCCGAACAGCTCCTCGATCTCCGACAGATCACGCGGCTCGAAGCGCCGGCTCGAGGCGTCGAAGACCGCCATCCGGTCGAACAGCGAACGAATGAGCCCGGCGTACGTCGTCCGATCCATTCCCGATCGAAGGATCCCGTACGGCCAGAACTCGGAGAGCACGGGGGATCCTCCCGTCAGCGTGCGTCGGGCGCCAAGGAAGAGATGCCCCTCGTATCCCTGCACGTCGACCCACACGAGCCCGACCCGCTCCGGCGGGATGCCCTCGGACGCCAGCACGTCATCCAGGCTTCGCATCGGGACACGCAGGGTGGCGCGTGCGTCCTCACCCATCAGGGACACTCGTCCGGTCGTGACGCGAACCCGGTGATCTCCATAGTTCGACTCCGATAGCTCCAGCTCGGCCTCTCCGGAAGACTCGGCGAGCGCGCATCGGATGGCTCGAATCCGGCCCTCGAGTCCGTTCTGGCGGATGTTTCGCTGCAGGAGATCGAAGTTCAGCGGGTCGGGCTCGATGGCGATGGCCTCGCGGAAATACCCTCGTCGCAGCATCGCGATCACGATCATTCCGATGTTGGCACCGGCTTCCACCAGCACGTCGGCACCTGCCACCCCGGCCTCACGCTTCAGATGATCGGCCGTGCCCTCGAGCAGGTCCAGCTCCCACGAGCGCTGCACGTAGAGCGCTCTCGCGTTGTGGAGGTCCATGTTCGTGAAGGAGAGAATCCCGTTCGCGGTCGGAACGGTGAGGATCCGGGGCGTGCGGCCGGGACCGCCGCGGAGCGTCGCCCAGCGGAGCTTGCGGTAGACCCGCCGCGCGCGCAGCACGAGTGGATGCACCGCGACAGGATGCGTCACGCGCCGAGCGGAGGTCAATGCCAGGTGCTAGACTCGAACGCGCGATGAGCGAGATCCCGCACCTTCGTCCGCCTGCATGACCCGGTCCGAGGGAGTCGCGGCGAACCGCGTCGAGCTGGCGGTCCAGTTCGAGACGATCCTCTACAAGCAGTTCGACGTCGGATACGAGATCCGTCTCGACCGGGCCTTCGACCTCCTCGCCTCGAGCGCGCCCGAGCGCCGCAAGCCGGTCCGCGGGGAGGCGCACGCGATCCTGATCCCCAATCCTCCGGTGATCGTGCATCTGGGAACGGAGCGCGCCGACCTCGGCGGGAGCCCTCGAGACTTCGAGATCACCGTCTGTCTCTACGATTTCGGGGTGATCTCCCTGCGCGCGCGGATCGGGCGCCCCGAGTGGCTCGCGTGGGACGAGTTCGTGGCCCTGGGCTCCGCGATCGCCGGGAGCGGAGTGTGGGGGTGCTTCGGGGAGTGGCGGGACCGTCTCCTCGATCGCATCGGGCCCGCCATCGTTCGACCCAACCGCTCGGCCGTGACGGAGGAGTACACCGTGTTTCGCGTCGGCGGGCTGCGAGGCCCGGGTGGCGATCCGGTCCCGCCCTCCGCCCTTCCGGACGAGGGAGTCGCGCGGCTCCTCCTCGGAGAGCGCCGCCCCGTCACGGCCCCGGCGCGGGCCCATCTCCTCTCGGAGCGGTTCTCCTACTTCGAGGACGATCTGACCCTGCTCACGTGGAGCGCGGCCCTGGTCGTCGAGCCCGACCCGAAGGACGCGGACGTCCAGTACGTCCTCGAGTTCGCGAACGCCCAGCTCCTGGAGCTTCGCTACTACGACGCGATCCTCGACGAGGAGCTGCCGCGGACCTACGACGAGATCGCGACCGCGAGGCGCGGCTTCCATCTCCTGGGCCGCAGGTACAGCCGCCTCCTGGCCGTGCTCCAGACGCGCGTGGCCGACGCGACCGAAGCCGTGGAGCGCGCGGAGAACGCCCTCAAGGTGACGGACGACGTATACCTCGCGCGCATCTACGCGGCCGCGCTGGAGATCTTCCGAGGGCCGTCCTGGCGCCGCGGCATCGACCAGAAGGTCGCGATCGTGCGCGACGCCTACACCATGCTGAACGCGGAGTCGCAGGCCCGGCGCGCCGAGGTGCTCGAGCTGGCGATCGTCATCCTGATCGTCCTGGAGATCGTGCTGGCCTGGGTGGTGGGGTAGCCCCCGGCGCCGTTCGCCTCTCTGGCCGCGTTGCCGGGCCTGTGCTAGGTTGCGCGCACTGACTCGGGAACGAACGCACGCTCCGATGGCATGGCATCCGGCGCACGACGGGCGCGGAGGTGCAAGGCTCCCCAGGAACCAAGGAGGGCTCCATGAATCGTGTCCTGCGAACGGGGTTCGTGATCCTCTCGGCGGGGCTGCTCGCCGGGTGCGTTTCGAGCGGGAAGTTCAAGAAGCTCGAGGCCGAGCAGGCGGTCCTGCAGAACGAGAAGACGGCGCTCCAGGGCCAGTACGATCAGCTCACCAAGGACAACGCGGCCCTGAAGGCCGACATCGAGCGCCTCAGGACGGAGAGCGCGGCCCTCGCCGCGGAGCGCGATTCACTCGCCACGACGCACCAGCAGACCGTGAGCTCGTACGACGCGGTCGTCCAGCAGCTCGCGCAGGAAGTGGACAAGGGCAATCTCCAGGTCCGCCAGTACAAGAACATGCTCTCGGTGGACGTGGCCGAGCAGATCTTCTTCGATTCGGGGAGCGCGACGATCAAGAAGACGGGGCAGGAGGTGCTGGCGAAGGTCGGTGAAGCGCTGGGGCAGTACCCGGAGAAGTTCATCCGCGTCGTCGGACACACGGACAGCATTCCCGTCGGGAAGAGCCTCCGGATGACGAACTGGGAGCTCTCCACGATGCGCGCGACGACGGTCGTGCGCTTCCTCCAGGACACGAGCCAGATCGATCCGCGCCGGCTCATCGCGTCCGGCCGCGGCGAGTTCCAGCCCGTCGCGACCAATGCGACGTCCGAGGGGCGTCAGAAGAACCGCCGGATCGAGATCCAGCTCCTGGATCGGAGCCTGGTCGAGTCGATCGTGGGAGACGAGGTCTCGAAGGAGTAGTCGAGCCGGCGTCGTCCCGCGCCTCCTCGGTCGAGCCCCCACGTCCGATCGCGGCACGGGGGCTCGGGGGACGAGCGCGCCTCGACCGCACTCGGGGCCCCTGGCGCGAACCCGTTCGCCTGTGGGAAAATAGAGGTCCATTGGCGACACCCCCCGTCACGACCCAAGGCGCTCCCGGCGCCACGCCCGTTCCTCGCCTGGGCGGCCTCTCCACGGACGCCTCGCGGGCCATGCCGTGGCGCTCCGCGCTGATCCTCCTCGGCATCACGATCCTCGCGCTCGTCCTGCTCCATCCTCAGACGGTCCGTTCGATGGCCCGCGTCTGGACCGACAACGAGAGCTTCTCGCATTGCTGGTTCGTCCTGCCGCTCGCGGCCTACATGGTCTGGACGCGCCGCGACGTCCTCCGGACGGTCGCGCCCCGGCCTTCCGTCTGGGGCGTCCTCCTCGCCCTCGTCTCGGGTGCCCTGTGGTTCCTCTCCCACCTGGCGCAGCTGGGCACGGGGGAGCAGGTGAGCCTCGTGGGAATGATCCTCGGATCGGCGTGGGCGCTCCTCGGCACCGACGTGTGCCGCCGCATCGCGTATCCGCTCGCCTTCCTCGCGCTCATGGTTCCCTTCGGGGAAGGGCTCTTCCCGATCCTGATCACGGTCGCGGGGAGGCTCGCCGTGGCCGTGCTCGATGGGACCGGCATGCCCGTCACGTTCGACGGACGTTTCCTCCGGGTGCCGGGCGGGGAGTGGGCGATCACGGAGGCGTGCAGCGGGCTCCGGTACCTACTCGCCATCCTCACCGTCGGCGCCGTGTTCGCGTACGTGAACTTCCGGAGACCGGTGAAGCGAGCCCTCTTCCTCGCGTTCTGCGTCGCCTCCGCCATCCTCATGAACGGGGTCCGCGTCTGGATCCTCGTGATGATCGGCGCGCTCACGGACATGAAATCCCCTCTGGTCCATGAGCACGAGTGGCTCGGGTGGGTGCTCTTCGCGATCATGCTGGTCGTGATCTTCCAGATCGGACGGCGCGCGGCGGATCCGGATCCCGCCGCCGATTCGGCGGAGCCGGATGGCGCGGCCGCGCGTCCGGCCGCTCCCGCCACCGCCTTCTGGGCCGCCGCGCTCGCCGTGATCGTCCTCGGCGGGACGTGGACGGCGGTGGCGCGCGCGTTCAACCGTCCGATCGCCGGGGAGGTGCGCTACGCCGGCCCGGCCGCCGACGCCTCCTGGCAGGAGCTTGCCGTTCCGCCCTGGGACTGGAAGCCCTTCTACGTGGGAGCGGCCGCGGAATTCTCGAGGAGCTACGAGCGCGACGGCGAGATCGTCGGACTCTACGTGGCGTACTACCGGGATCAGAAGCCGGGCGCCGAGCTCGTCCAGTCCGCGAATGGATTCCTGGACCCGGAGATCAAGGGGTGGAAGCGCTCCGCGCTCGTGCAGCGGATGGTTCCCGCCGCGGACGGGCCGGTTCCCACGGCCCAGATCGACCTCGACGGGCCGGGAACGCACCTCCGGGTCTGGAGGACCTACTGGATCGGGGGACGCTTCGTGGGCGCCGAGAGCGAGGTGAAGCTGGAACAGCTTCGCAGCAAGCTCCTGGGGAAGGGCGATGACGGCGCCGTGGTCATCCTCTATACGGGGCGCGGGGAGCTTGGCGAGGAGGCCGCGAACCGGCTGTCCCGGTTCCTGGCCGACCGCCTGGGCCCTCTCGAGAGGTCCCTCTGGTACACTTCCGGCCGTGGACCCGCGAACGCCTCTGCGGGGTAATGCGTTCCGGACCCTCCGCGTGATCCCCAGACCCCAAGGGAGTGCCATGGATCGCACCACGTTCCGTCATCGTATCCACCCGGCTGCCGGAGTCGCCTTCGGGGCCGTTCTCGCTCTCCTGAGCGCGACCTCCTCTCCGGCCGTCGCGCAACAGCTGCAGTACATGCCCGGCGCCGGTCCCCACCATCACGATGCCCCGGACACCCTCTCGATCGAGGTCAAGCAGCTCGCCCCGTGGGTGTACGCGGCCAAGGTACGGTACGTCTGGACCGGCTGGATCGAGCTGGCCGACGGGATCCTGGTCATCGACAGCGCCATGGACGACACGTCGGCCATGGCCCTCGCGGACACGATCGCGGCCCGTTCCGGCAGGAAACCGATCCGGTATCTCGTGAACACGCACGCCCACGAGGATCACTACGGGGGAAATCAGGTCTTCCTCGCGAAGGGAGCGACCCTCATCGCGCAGAAGGGCGCCGCCGCGAAGATCGACTCGATCATGGCGCATGCCCCCCCGGCGGAGGGCGGAGGCTCGCGGATCGTGAAGCCGACCGAGGGTGTGGACCGGATCAAGGTACTCGGGTCCGGCGACCGGAAGGTGGAGATCGTCTGGCTCGGGAAGCAGGCCCACACGGGGGGTGACCTGGTCGTGTGGGTGCCGAAGCACAAGATCTGCTTCACCGGGGATCTCGTCTCGAACCGAGCCGTTCCGTGGCTCCTCGACCCCGACATGAGCCGGACGGGGTGGATCGCGACTCTGGATTCGCTCGTGCACCGCTACCGCATCGACACGCTCGTTCCCGGGCACGGAGTCTTCGCGGCGCCCCACGTCGGCCTCAAGTACACGCGCGGCTACCTCAATGACGCCAACGAAAAGGCGGTCGAGGTCGCGGCCTGGGGAACGCACGTGGCCTCCATCAAGGGATGGGGGCAGCTCGGAGCCTACGAGGACAGCGAGTTCTACCAGGAGGTGCACTTCATGAATCTCCGCCGGCTCTACAACGAGGCGAAGGGGATGAAGACTCCGGGGCGGCCGCGAACGCGGGCCATCAAGCAGTAGGCGCGTGCGCACCCGCGGGAACGCACGCCCGCTCCACGCAGGCGCCGCCGCCGTTGCCCTGGCGCTCCTCGTCGCGATCGGAGGAGGCTGCTCTCGCGAGGCGCCCGAGGTCAAGGAAGTGCGGCTCGCCGCGCAGCGCTACATGAACGCGGTGGCGCGGAAGGACGTCGAGGAGATGCGCGCCCGCTCCACGTGCGCCGTGTCCTATCAGTGGGTCCGGGGCGGGAACGTGCTGCGGATCGAGGAGGGGCGGCAGCTCACGATGCGCTCGCTCGACTCGCTGCGCGACGCCGCAGCCGTACGGCACCGCTCCGCCGACTCCGCCTTCGTGGTCGCGGACGCCAGCCGGACCGAGGCCGCCCACCAGGAAGCCCTGGCCGTGGCGCGGCTCCATACCCTGTACCACAACGCGATCCGCGCCCTTCAGAAGTCGAACCCCGACACCCTCCTGGTCTCGGACACGAGGATCGAGACCCGCGCCGTACGCATGCGGGTCCGCTACTCGGGCGCGCCCGTCGGGAAGAAGCCCGCCGACACGGAGCAGGTCCTCCGCCTGGTGCGAGCCCCCTCGGGCAAGTGGATCGCCTTCTCCTTCTTCACGGCGGACGAGGACCCTCGGCCGGACGGCGTTTGACCCGATCCCCCGCGGGTGGTAGCCTACCGGCCGTGTCGCGGGACCACTGCCCATTGCCGAAGGATCGGCAGTGGGCTTTCGTGCGTCTGAGGAGTCCATGGTCATCGTCCTACGCGCCGACGCCACACCCGAAGAGCGCCGCGCCGTCGAAGCGCGTCTGCGCGAGCGTGGATTCCAGATCGTCGTCTCGCCATTGGGACCGCCCGTCGTCATGGCCGCGGTAGGAGAGGGAGCCATGCCATCGCTCGATGAAATCCGGAAGCTTCCCGGCGTGGAGGCCGCGCAGCGGATTCCGGAGCCGTTCAAGCTCGCGAGCCGGACGTTCCGCCAGGAGACGACCGTCATCAAGGTCGGAGGCGTGGAGATCGGCGGCCCGAGCGTGGTCCTCATGGCCGGGCCCTGCACGATCGAATCCGAGGAACAGATGGTCCGCACCGCGGCCGCCGTGCGCGCGGCGGGCGCGCGCGTCATGCGCGGCGGCGCGTTCAAGCCGCGGACCTCGCCGTACTCCTTCCAGGGGCTCGGCGAGGAGGGCCTCAAGCTCATGCGCCGCGTCGCGGACGCGGAGGGGCTCCTCGTGATCTCCGAGGTCATGGACAAGAGCCAGATCGCGCTCATGGACCGCTACGTCGACATCTTCCAGGTGGGCGCGCGGAACATGCAGAACTATCCCTTGCTCCGGGAGCTGGGAAAGGTGGAGCGCCCGGTGCTCGTGAAGCGCGGGCTCGCGGCGACCGTGGACGAGTGGCTCATGTCCGCCGAGTACGTGATCTCGGGCGGGAACGACCGCGTCATCGTGTGCGAGCGCGGCGTGCGCGCGTACGAGACCTACACCCGCAACACGCTCGATCTGAACGCCGTTGCCGTCGCGAAGTCGATCAGCCACCTTCCCGTGATCGTGGATCCCAGCCATGCGGCGGGCGTGCGCGACAAGGTGGTTCCGCTCGCGCGCGCCGCGATCGCGACGGGAGCGGACGGGCTGCTCGTCGAGGTGCACTACGACCCCGAGCGCGCCATCTGCGATGGGCCGCAGTCCCTCTTCCCGGACCAGTTCGCCGCGCTCGCGGCGCAGATTCGACTGATCGCCGAGGCGGTCGGCCGGACGCTCTGATGGCTCCGTCCCGCCCGGGGCGGGGAGCCGCCGGATCGAAGCGCCGCCCGGGAGGCCCCGGCGGCGCCGCGCGCACGAGCCCGCGCGCCGGCACGGGAGGCGCCGCTCCGGCCATGGCCGAGCGCTTCCGGCGGCAGGCTCCCGCGGTCGCGTTCGCCCTCCTCGCCCTCTACGCATCCTACTGGGGCGTGAAGGCCTTCACCGAGCACCGGATCGGGAACTACGCGGTCGAGACCGACTTCTACTGGAAGTACGGCCCCGCGGCGCGCGACCTGCTCCAGGGCAAGGTCGACATCGCGAACTACGATTCGAAGGGCTGGGGATATCCGGCCGTCGTCGCGCTCGTCTCGGTGCCGGGGATCGACCCCTTCCGCGCCGCGCAGATCCTTGCGCTCCTCTCCGCGGTCGTCGCCGCGTGGCTCGTCTTCCACACGCATCGGAAGCTGGCGGGCGCGGGAGCCGCGCTCGGGAGCCTCCTCCTGCTCCTGGGGAACGAGACCTTCCTCGTGAACACGTACGAGGTCGGGACCGACATGTTCTTCTTCGCGATCGCGATGGGGTCGATCGCGCTGCTCTTGGCGCGAGAGCGCCCCGCGTGGGCCGCGATCGTCGGATCCGGCCTCCTCGCGGGCTGGGCGTTCTCGACCCGGTACAACGGGCTCTTCCTCCTTCCCGGAGCCCTCGCCGCGCTCCTGTTGCTCGACCCGTCGCGGTCTCCGTGGCGCGAGCGCCTGGCCCGCGCCGGCGGATGGACCGCGGCGTTCGCGCTCGCCGCGCTGCCCTGGCTCGTCGTGAACGCGATCCACACGGGGAATCCGCTCTCCAACACGAACTACCTGAACGTGGGATACGAAGTCCACGGTCAGGGGAACTGGGAGCAGTTCTTCTATGGAGGCGACCGGAAGATCGACTCGTTCGCCGACGTCGTGATGCTCGATCCGGGGAAGTTCGCGACGGTGATGGCCCGGAACGTGTGGGGCCACCTGCGGCAGGATCTCTCCGATCTCCTGCCCGTCCTGTGGGGCGTCCTCGTGGTTGCCGGCGGGCTCCTCATGATCCGGGACCGTCCCGGCCGGCGGACGGCGGGCTACGCCGTCTTCTGGGCGCTCTATTTCCTCACCCTCGTGCCGGTCTTCTACGGCACGAGGTTCTCCATGCCGCTCCTGGCCGCGTACGCGCTCCTCGGCGCCTGGCCGTTCGTGTCGCCTGCTCTGGGCCGGATGCTCGCGGGAGTCGAGAGGTCCTTCCCGGTTCGCGCGGTCCTGTTCCTCGCGTTGTGGATCGGCCCCACGATGGCCGCCCATCGCGCCGTCGAGGATCCGCGGAATCCCGAGAGCGTGGCGCACGGCCCGTACGAGATCCTCCCGGCGACGGACTTCCTCCTGGAGAACGGGAAGGGAGAAGGGCTTCTCGCGCGAAAGCCTCACGCGGCGTATCTCGCGCAGATGCGCTTCATTCCGATCCCGGCCGTCGATTCGCCGGCGGCGCTCCACGAGGTCGCGGTGAAGGAGCGCGCGAAGTACGTCCTCGTTTCCAGCGCGGAGATGGGCATGCGGGCCGCGATGCGCGTGTTCGCCACGGGAGCGGAAATTCCCGGTTTCGCGCTCGCGTACGACAGCCCGGGCGCGCTCGTGTTCGAGGTGCGGCCGATGCCTTCGGCGGGAAGGATCCCGGGAGCGCCGGAGAACGTGCCGGGTGGTCACTAGCCGGAGTCCGGGAGCGTTCGCGCTCTCGCTTCTCTCGCTCGTCGCACTCCTTCCGGCTGCCGGAGCTCTCGCGCAGGACATCGAGCCGCGCGCGTACTCGAACGCCCCCATCGGCGTGAACTTCCTCGTCGCCGGGTACGTTCGTACCGAGGACGGTCTGTCGTTCGACCCCGCCCTGCCGATCAGGAATCCCGACCTCCGGACCCAGAGCGCCCTCCTGGGATACGGCCGCGTGATCGACCTGTGGGGCACGTCCGGAAAGGTGGACGTGATCCTGCCGTACACGTTTCTCTCGGGCTCCGCGGATTACCGGGAGGAGCGGGTGGACCGCGTCGTCGACGGGCTCGCCGACGCCCGGGTCCGGCTCTCGGTCAATCTCCTGGGCGCTCCGTCGCTCCGGTTGCCCGAGTATCGCGCGTACCGCCAGAAGCTGCTCGTCGGCGCCAGCGTGATCGCGTGGATTCCGATCGGACAGTACGATCCGAGCCGGCTGGTCAACATTGGCGCCAACCGGTGGACCGTGAAGGGCGAGATCGGCGCGTCCCGCGCCGTTCGGCGCTGGATCTTCGAGGTGGCGGGAGGCACGACGTTCTTTTCCGACAACGAGAGCTTCTACGGCGGAAGCGTCCGGGAACAGGCTCCGCTCGCCTCCGTCCAGGGGAGCGTGATCCACGCGTTTCGATCCGGCATCTGGGGCTCCGTCAGCGCCATGTACTGGAACGGCGGGCGGACGACCGTCGACGGACAGCTGGACCGGAATCTCCAGCAGAACTGGCGTCTGGGAGGAACGCTGTCGTTCCCCATCGATCTCCGACACTCGGTGAAGGCGCACTACAACAGCGGGGTGTACGCACGCACGGGGAACAACTACGATGCGTTCGGACTCGCCTGGCAGTACCGTTGGGGCGGGGGGCTGTGACGCGCCGGCAAGGAGGGAACTACCGATGAGGCTCGCAGGGTACGCAATCGTCGCGCTGGGACTGGCTCTGTCCACGGGGGCCCAGGGAAGCAGCAAGGAGCTTCAGATCGTCGACGCGACGATCGAGGGGACGAGCGTGGTCCTCAAGGTGGAGAACACGACCGACGCGCTGGTGGATGGCCGTTGCCTCGGCTACTTCAACAATGGGAACGGAACGTACCCGGACGAGAAGTCGTTCGAGGGAATCGCGCCGGGGGTTCACGAATTCACGCTCGAGTTTCCCGAGGGAAGCGTCGCTCCCACGGCCATCCTCGACGAGCCGGATCCGATCGGCACCGCCGTGCCCCCGGGAACGATCGTCCTCGGCACGATCACGGACGACATCCACCCGTTCTAGTTCTCGACTCCGCCTCGCCCGGAACGAGTGAGCAGCCCAGGCCGACGCATGGCAAACGCGGCTCCGACCAGGCAAATCAGGGGGTGGCAGGACCCGCGGGAAGTTGTTAAACTCCTGCGCCACAAACGATGGGCGATTAGCTCAGCTGGTTAGAGTACCTGCTTGACATGCAGGGGGTCAGTGGTTCAAGTCCACTATCGCCCACCATCTTTTCCGAGATCGAACCGACACCCGAACGGACAACACAGGTCATGATCCAGCTCGAGGTCGACGGAAAACGGCTCGAGGCGGCGCCCGGGTCTACCCTCGGCGCCATCTTCCACGAGCAGTACCAGGAGGCGTTCCGCAAGGGCGTCGCCGCGCGCCTGAACGGGCGCGTCGTGGACTTCCACACTCCGATCCAGGAATCGGGGAAGATCGAGCTCATCCCGGTCGAGGACCCGGAAGGGCTCGCCGTGCTCCGCCACTCGACCGCGCACCTCATGGCGTCCGCAGTCGTGAAGCTCTTCCCGGGGACCAAGCTCGCGATCGGGCCCGCCATCGAGGAGGGGTTCTACTACGACTTCCAGGTGGAGCGGCCGTTCCAGCCCGAGGATCTCGCGAAGATCGAGACCTCCATGCACGAGATCGCGGAAGAGAACCACCTCTTCCAGCGCGGGGAGCTTCCGCGCGACAAGGCGCTCGAGAAATTCCGCTCCGAGGGCGAGACCTTCAAGGTCGAGCTGATCGAGGGACTCCCGGATCCCACCGTGAGCACCTACACGCACTCCTTCTTCACCGATCTCTGCCGCGGACCGCACGTGCCGCGCACCAAGATGCTGAAGCACTTCAAGCTCCTCTCCGTCGCGGGGGCGTACTGGCGGGGCGACTCGAACCGCCCGATGCTCCAGCGCATCTACGGCACCGCGTTCCCGTCCAAGGATCGGCTGAAGGAGCACCTCGAGCGGCTGGAGCAGGCCAAGCTCCGCGACCACCGCAAGGTGGGGCACTCGCTCGACCTCTACAGCGTGCAGGAGATCGCCGGCGGCGGGCTCATCTTCTGGCATCCGCACGGCGCGGCGATGCGCCGCGTGATCGAGGACTTCTGGAAGGAGGAGCACCTGCGGCGCGGCTACACGATCGTGAACACGCCGCACATCGCGCAGGCGGACCTCTGGGAGCGGTCGGGGCACACCAACTTCTATCGCGAGAACATGTACTTCCTGGAGATCGACGAGCGGGAATACGTGCTCAAGCCGATGAACTGCCCCTTCCACATCCTGATCTACCAGGGGAAGAAGCACTCGTACCGGGAGCTCCCGATCCGGATCGCCGAGCTGGGAACCGTGTACCGGTACGAGAAGTCCGGCGTGCTGCACGGGCTCGCGCGCGTGCGCGGATTCACCCAGGACGACGCCCACCTCTTCTGCACCCGGGAGCAGGTCGAGCCCGAGCTCGAGAAGGTGCTCGAGTTCGCCCGGTTCATGCTCGACACGTTCGGCTTCAAGGACTACAGGGTCGAGCTCTCGGTCCGGGACCCGGACCGGAAGCAGGACTACATGGGCACGGACGAGGATTGGGAGCTGGCCGAAGGCGCGCTCGAGCGCGTCGTGAAGCGGGCTGGGATCGTCTACCACCGCGCCGAGGGCGAGGCGGTCTTCTACGGGCCCAAGATCGACATCAAGATCAGCGATGCGCTCGGACGCGCGTGGCAGTGCTCGACCGTCCAGTTCGACTTCAACCTGCCGCGGCGGTTCGAGGTGAACTACGTCGGCTCGGATGGGCAGGAGCACCAGGTCTTCATGATCCACCGGGCGCTCCTGGGTTCGATGGAGCGGTTCTTCGCGACCCTGATCGAGCACTACGGCGGCGACTTCCCGGTCTGGATCGCCCCCGTCCAGGTGCAGCTCATCACCATCGCGGACGCCCAGATCCCCTACGCCGAGGAGATCCGGACCTTGCTCCTGAACCAGGGGATCCGGGTCGAGGCGGACCTCCGCGAGGAGAAGATGGGAGCCAAGATCCGGGACGCGGAGCTTCTCAAGATCCCGTACATGCTGGTTCTGGGCCGCCAGGAGGTCGAGAACCGCGCGGTCTCGGTCCGGAGCCGGAAGAAGGGGAACGAAGGGTCCCTGCCCCTGGACGCCTTCGTCGAAAAACTCGTTGCGGAGATCCGGGGCAGAACGTAGACTCTCCATTCGCTTGTTGTTAGGCCAAGCAGGAGCCGCCGGCTTCTCACCCCGAGGCGCAACGCTACCGGGGTTCTCCCGGCACCGCCACCAGGGCGCGAGCCGGTTTCGGGGCTGACGCGAACCCGCGTCGCGATCCGACACGATCTCCCCGATCGAGCCGCGCTTCCTGCCGCTTGAAACCGTTTCCCCGACCGTAGGAGGGACTACCGATCGCTAGCACCAAGGAAATTCGCGTGAACGACCGCATCCGCATCCCGCAGGTCCGTGTCATCGGACCCGACGGGGAGCAGGTCGGAATCCTGGGCATCCGTGAAGCGCTGACGTTCGCGCAGGAGCGGGGCCTGGATCTCGTCGAGGTCTCGCCCACGGCCAAGCCGCCGGTCTGCCGGGTGATGGACTTCGGGAAGTTCAAGTACGAGCAGAACAAGAAGCAGCAGAAGGCGCGCAAGAAGCAGCACATCACGCATCTCAAGGAAGTCAAGCTCAGGCCCAAGATCGAGGAGCACGACTACCGATTCAAGGTCGAGCATGGCCGCAAGTTCCTCGAGCTGCATGACAAGGTGAAGTTCACGGTGGTGTTTCGCGGCCGGGAGATGGCGCATCCCGAGGCCGGCACCCGTCTCCTCCAGAAGGTCGTGAAGGATCTCGAGGGGGTGGGGCAGGTCGAGATCCCGGCGCGCATGGAAGGCCGGAGCATGGTGCTCCTGATGGTGCCGAAGCCCGTCACGACGCGTCCCGTCGAGAAGAAGCCGCCGGCGTCGCCGGGCGCGGCCGCCTCGGCGGCCCCGACCGCTTCGAGCAAGGCACCGAAGGCCGAGTCGCCTCAACCGTAGGAGTCACGATGCCCAAGATGAAGACCAACCGTGCGGCCGCGAAGCGCTTCAAGCGCACGGGAAGCGGAAAGGTGAAGCGCGCGCACGCGTTCGCGCGGCATCACCTGGGACTGAAGAGCCGGAAACGCAAGCGCAAGCTCCACCAGTCCGCCATCACGGAGCCGACCGAGCGGCGCCACATCCAGAAGCTCTTGCCGTACGGCGGCTAGAGCCCGCACGGGCTCCCGCCTAAGAGGAGGGAAGGGGACCAGCCATGCCACGCACCAAAACCGTCGTACCGGGTCTGAAGCGGCGCAAGAAGGTGATGACCGCCGCCAAGGGGAACCGAGGCGGCCGCCGCAAGCTCTATCAGACCGCCAAAGAGACCCTGATGCGCAGCATGCAGTTCGCCTACCGGGACCGCCGCGCGAAGAAGCGCGAGTTCCGGAAGCTCTGGATCGTCCGCATCAACGCGGCGGCCCGCCTGCACGGACTGTCGTACAACGCGTTCATCCGCGGTCTCAAGGCCGCCCAGGTCGACATCGACCGGAAGATCCTCGCCGATCTCGCGGTCCGGGACGCGGACGCGTTCGCCCGCCTGGCCGAGGTGGCCAAACAAGCAGCCGTCGCCGCGTAGCGGCGATCCGATCGTGATCGAACGACTCGACGCCCTCCGCGCCGAGGGGGAGCGCGCGCTTTCCGGCGCCGCCACTCCCGCGGACCTGGAAGCGGCGCGCGTCCGCTTCCTCGGCCGGAAGAGCGAGCTCACCGGAATCCTGCGCGGGCTCAAGGACCTCTCGCCGGAGGAGCGTACGCGCGTGGGCGCGCGAGCGAACGAGACGCGGCGCCGGCTCGAGTCCCTGCTCGTCGACGCGGAGTCGCGCCTCAAGGCGGCGTCGGCGCCCTCCGAGGCGCGTGACGTCACGCTTCCCGGCCGGCGCCCTCCGGTCGGGCACCGGCACCTGCTCCACTCGGTCATCCTCGAGATCCAGGAGATCTTCCACGGTCTCGGATTCTCGGTGGCATCCGGACCGGACGTCGAGGACGACCATCACAACTTCGGCGCGCTCAACATCCCCGAGGGCCATCCGGCGCGCGCGATGACGGACACCTTCTATCTGCGTCCGGGCGTCCTCCTGCGCGCGCACACGTCCTCGGTCCAGATCCGCGTGATGGAGAAGACGCAGCCCCCGGTGCGCATCATCTGCCCGGGACGCGCGTACCGGAACGAGGCCGTCGACGCGACGCATCACTTCGAGTTCCACCAGGTCGAGGGGCTCTACGTCGACGAGGGCGTGAGCCTGGGCGACCTCAAGGGAACCCTCGACCGGTTCCTGAAGGAGTTCTTCGGCCCGAGGACCGAGCTCCGGTTCGTCCCTTCGCACTATCCCTTCGTCGAGCCCGGAGCGGTGGTGGACGTCCGGTGCTTCTTCTGCGGTGGGAAGGGGTGCTCCGTGTGCGGCCCGCTCTCGGGCGGATGGCTCGAGGTGCTCGGCGCGGGCATGGTCCACCCCAACGTGCTCCGCACGGTCGGCTACGACCCGGAGCGCTGGAGCGGGTTCGCGTTCGGAGCGGGAATCGAGCGCCTCGTGATGCTGCGCCACGGGGTCCCGGATCTCCGGCTCTTCTACGAGAACGATATTCGTTTCCTGAGGCAATTCTAGGGTGCGCGCGTGAAGGTGACGTGGAGCTGGTTGCGCGACTGGGTGGAGCTTCCGGCGGAGCCCGAGGAGCTGGCGGGAATCCTCGCGTCGCGCGGGTTCCCGGTGCAGTCGCTCGAGCGGGGCACGTCCTTCGATCCGGAGATCGTGGTCGGCCACGTCCTCGAGGTCTCGCCGCATCCGAACGCGGACCGGCTCCGGCTCTGCACGGTGGACATCGGCTCGGCCCGACTCTCGGTCGTGTGCGGGGCCCCGAACGTGGCCGCGGGACAGCGCATCGCGCTCGCCAAGATCGGGAGCAAGCTCCCGGACGGGACGAAGCTCCGGAAGAGCAAGATCCGCGGGGTCGAGTCCGAGGGAATGATCTGCTCCGAGCGCGAGCTCGGGCGGAGCGAGGAGTCCCAGGGAATCTGGGTCCTGCCCGGCGAGCCGGCGATCGGCGTGCCGCTCGCGGAAGCCGTCGGAGGATCGGACACGATCCTGGACGTCGAGGTCACCTCGAACCGGACCGACTGCGACGCCGTGATCGGCCTCGCGCGGGAGATCGCCTCCGCGCGCCGGACGGCGCTCCGTGAGGCGCCGAAGCTCGAGGCCAAGGGAGCGGGGAAGCTCCCCGGGGTCTCGATCGAGGATCCGCGCGATTGTCCCCGGTACATGGCGCGCGTCGTGCGCGGCGTGAAGGTGGGGCCCGCGCCGGACTGGCTCCGCCGGAGGCTCGAGGCCACGGGGTTCCGGAGCATCAACAACGTCGTGGACGCGACCAACTACGTGCTTCGCGAATACGGCCAGCCGATCCACGCGTTCGACGCCGCGAAGGTCGGCGGGTACGAGATCCGCGTCCGGCGCGCGCGCGCCGGAGAGCGGCTCACGCTCCTCGACGGGCGCGACGTGGCGCTCGCTCCCGCGCACCTCGTGATCGCCGACGCCTCCAAGGCGATGGCGCTCGCGGGCGTGATGGGCGGGATCGAGTCCGGCGTGACGGACGTCACCACGGACGTCGTGCTCGAGAGCGCGCAGTTCGACGCGAAGCTCACGCAGGAGACGGCCCGATCGCTGGGCATCGCGAGCGACGCGGCCGCGCGCTTCGCGCAGGGCGTCGATCCCGACGGGGTCGCGCGCGCCCTCGATGCGGTGGCCCGGCTCCTCGCGGAGACTGCGGAAGGCACGGTCCTGAGCGATGTCGCGGACCAGTGGCCCGGCCGCGCGGAGCCCGGAACGGTCGCGCTCCGCCACCGCAGGCTGACGAGCCTTCTCGGCGTGGAGATGGAGCCCTCGGTCGCGACGGACGCGCTCGCGACGCTCGGGATCCCCGCCGTGAGCTCGTGGTCGCCCCGGAACGGAGACCTGGTCGCGACGTTCGGCGTGCCGTCCTTTCGCAAGGATCTCGAGATCGAGGAAGACCTGATCGAGGAAGTGGGGCGTGTCGTCGGATACGACGCGATCCCGCTCCGGGTGCGCGCCATGCCCGTGCCGCCCCGTTCCCTGGAGCCGCAGCCGGAGCGCGTCGCCGATCGGATCGTCGAGGTCGCGCTCGGCCTGGGGTTCCACGAGGCCCTGAGCACGGTGCTCGTGGGCGAGATCCCTCCGGAAGCCCGGGAAGCCATTCCCGACGGGGAGATCTGGGAGCTCCAGAATCCGATGAGCCGCGAGCTGAAACACCTGCGTGTCGGTCTCCTGCCGGGGCTCCTCGCGAGCGCGGTCCGGAATCTCCATCAGGGCGTGCGGGACGTGAGGCTCGTGGAAGCCGGCAAGGTGTTCCGTGCCGTCCCGCCTCCGATCGGCTCCGAGCGGCACGAGGCGGCGCTCCTCGTGGCGGGTCTCCCGGACGAGTGGGACCGCCCGGGTGCCGAGACGGATCGCCTCCTCGAGCTCAAGGGCGCCGTTGAAGCGCTTCTGGAGGCTTTGGGAATTGACTCGTGTGGGACCACAACCTACCATGGGGCCCACTGGAAACACGGCACCGGAGCCCGGATCCTGGCGACGGGGGACTCCGTGGCGGAGATCGGCGAGATCGCGCCGTCTCTGGCGGAGCGCCTGGGATTGGATCAGCCCGCGTGGGCCGCGGTCCTCGATGTCGCATCGATCGGGAAGGCCGCGCCCGGCGTGCGGAAGTACGCGGACATTCCGCGCTTTCCGGCCTCGAAGCGGGATCTCGCGGTGGTCGTGCCTCGCGAGGCGCACCATGGCGAGCTCATGCGCACGATCCGGGAAGCGGGAGGGCCGTTCCTCTCGGGAGTGCGTCTCTTCGACGTGTTCGAGGGACGCGCGATCGGCGAAGGAAGGAAGAGCATGGCATACGCTCTCGAGTTCCGTTCCCCGGACCGGACCCTGTCGGATCGGGACGTGGACGGGGCGATCGAGGCCATCGTCCATGCGCTCACGACGAAGTTCGGAGCGGCGCTGCGGGGCTCGCCCGCGGGGCCGGGTACACGCCCATGACGGTTGAGACTCGAGTGGCAGTGCCTGAGCTGGATCAGCTCGAAGACCGGATCCAGGCCGCGGTGGGAATCCTCACGAAGCTCCGTGAGGAGAAGAAGCGGCTGGAGGCGGAGAACGGAGATCTGAGGCAGCGTCTCGTCGACGTGGAGGCGCGCGCCGGAAAGAATGCCGACGCCCTGAAGCCGCAGATCCAGGCCCTCGAGGCGGAGCGCACGGCGCTCCTCGACGAGCGGCGCGTGATGGCGAAACGGGTGGAGGACATGCTGGTCAAGCTGGACCAACTGCACAAGGCGGTCCACGCTTGAGGCAAGGCGGTCCGAAGGGAAGGCCCTCGGGGGCTCGGGCCGTCGCGGGAAACGATCGATCGAATTGAGGTATCGCGATGACGACCGAACCGAACACGCAGAGCGTGACGATCTTCGGCAGCGAGTACAAGATCCGCGGCGCGGATCCGGATTACATCCAGGTGGTCGCCGCCTACGTGGACGGCAAGATGCGGGAGCTGACCCAGCGCGTCCCGGGAGGCACTCCGGCCAAGCTCGCGATCCTGGCTTCGCTGAACATCGCCGATGAGCTCTTTCGCGAGCGCGACGAGCGCACGCGACGTGAGAACGAGTTGCGCGAGCGCGCCCGCGAATGGGGGCGCCTCCTGAGCGACAACCTCAGCGAGAAATGATCGAGTTCCCGTCGACGACAACCCGGCTTCCGGAGGACTATCGAGGGTATCCGTACCACATAGCAGTTGGGGACTAGCACCCTGCCATGTTCGTGATGTGCCAGGCATTTTTGAGCCACAACTCGAAAGACGGGAGCTTGAAGACTCGGCGAAGTGGAGGCCCGCCCGACGCGGGCGACGCGGACCCGGGTCCAGGGCACCCACCTGGAAACTTCCAGGTTCAAAAGCCTCGTACCCACGGCATCGGCGGGGCGCTTTTTTATACCGGGAGGCCGGTCTCATGACGTTCACGCCATGGGTGGTCGTCCTCGTCGCGCTCGGGGCGGCGGCCGTCGCGTTTCTCGGCGGCTGGATCGCGCACCGTCGGATCGGGGAAGGAAAGGTGTACGGCGCGGAGCAGCTCGCCGCGAAGATCGTCCGGGAAGCCGAGAAGGAGGCGGAGAACCAGAAGAAGAGCGCCATCCTCGAAGCCAAGGACGAATGGTTCCGCGAGAAGGCGAAGATCGACCGCGAGGTCCAGTCTCAGAAGGCGGAGATCCAGGGGATGGACCGGCGCCTGCACGAGCTGGAGTCGAACCTGAACCGCCGGGCCGAGGTCCTCGACAAGAAGGAGCGCGACCAGAAGCGGCTCGAGCGGGAGCTCGAGGTCCGCGGCGAGGCCCTGGCGGAGCGGGACAAGGACCTGGCGCGGATCCTGAACGAGCAGAACGCGCGCCTCCAGCGGATCAGCGGCATGACCATGGACGAGGCCAAGGCCATGCTCATCGCCAACATGGAGAACGAGGCCAAGTCCGAAGCCGCGAAGCGGCTCCAGGAGATTCGCGAGGAGGCGACGCGGAACGCCGAGAAGGAGGCGCGCGAGATCGTCACCCTCGCGATCCAGCGCTGCGCCGCCGACCACTCGGCCGAGTCCACCGTCTCGGTCGTCCATCTACCGAACGACGAGATGAAGGGGCGGATCATCGGGCGCGAGGGCCGGAATATCCGCGCCTTCGAGACCGTGACCGGGATCGACGTCATCATCGACGACACGCCCGAGGCCGTGATCCTCTCCGGATTCGATCCGGTCCGGCGCGAGGTTGCGAAGCGGGCGCTCACGAAGCTCGTCACGGACGGACGCATCCACCCCGCGCGCATCGAGGAGGTCGTCGCCAAGACCCAGAAGGAAGTCGAGGAGCAGATCCTCGAGCTGGGCGAGTCGGCGGTCCTCGAAGTCGGGGTCCACTCGATGCATCCCGAGATCGTGAAGCTCCTCGGCCGGCTCCAGTACCGGACCTCCTACGGCCAGAACATCCTCCAGCACTCGAAGGAGGTCGCCTGGATCTGCGGGATCATGGCCGCGCAGCTCGGGTTCGACATCCAGCTCGCGAAGCGCGCCGGACTCCTCCACGACCTCGGCAAGGCCGTGACGCACGAGGTCGAGGGCGCTCATGCCCAGATCTCGATGGACTTCGCGAAGAAGTACGGCGAGCCCGACGAGGTCGTTCGCGCCGTGGGCTACCATCATCACGATCCCACGGCCGAGAACCTGTACGCGGTGCTCGTGATGGCCGCCGACGCGGTCTCGGGAGCGCGGCCGGGAGCCCGCCGCGAGAGCATCGAGAACTACGTGAAGCGCCTCGAGGCGCTCGAGAAGATCGCCGACAGCTTCCCCGGGGTGGAGAAGTCGTACGCGATCCAGGCGGGGCGCGAGGTGCGCATCATGGTGGAGCCGAAGAACGTCGACGACGCCCGCGCGGTGCAGCTCGCGTCGGACGTCGCGAGGCGGGTGGAGCGCGAGCTCCAGTATCCGGGCCAGATCAAGGTGATCGTGATCCGCGAGACGCGCGCGATGGAGTACGCCCGGTAGGGTTCCGATGAACCTCCTCTTCATCGCCGACATCTACGGCTCGCCGGGCCGCAAGGCCGTGCGCGAGCTGGTTCCCGACATCGTCTCGTCGATGGGAATCGACTTCGTCGTGGGCAACGTGGAGAATTCCGCCGCGGGCTTCGGCGTCACGAAGGACATCCTCGAGGAGCTGAAGGAGCTCGGCCTCGAGGCGATGACGAGCGGCAATCACATCTGGGACCGGCGCGAGTCGCTGCCGCTCCTCGACTCCGAGCCGCTCCTCCTGCGCCCGCACAACTACCCGGAGGGAGTTCCCGGAACGGGGTCGAAGCTCTTCACGAGCCGGGACGGCGTGAAGATCGGGGTGCTGAACCTGATGGGCCGGGTCTTCATGCGGGAGCTCCTGTGCCCCTTCCGCGTCGCGGACCAGGAGGTCGCGCGGCTGCGCGATCTCGGAGCCCGGATCATCCTCCTCGACTTCCACGCCGAGGCGACCGCGGAGAAGGTGGCGCTCGGCTGGTACCTGGACGGGCGGATCTCCGCGCTCCTCGGCACGCACACGCACATCCAGACCGCGGACGAGCGGGTGCTCCCCAAGGGAACCGGATACATCACGGACGCCGGCATGACGGGACCGTACGATTCCGTGATCGGAGTGCGAAAGGAGCTCGCGATCCAGAAGTTCCTCACGCTCCTTCCCACGCGCTTCGAGCCCGCGACGGGGGACATCCGGCTGAACGGCGTCCATCTCGACGTGGACGAGGTCACGGGACACTGCCGCCACATCGAGCGAATCTCCCTGGCCCTGAGCCCGGCGCCGCGGGTCCCGGTGGCGTGAGCGTCGCCGTGCCGGCCCTGCGCCTCCGGGGCGCGCCCCTGGCCGACGAGATCAAGGCGGGCGTGAGGGATCGCTTCGCCCGCCTGCGGGAGCGCGGCGTGGTGCCGGGGCTCGCGGTCGTGACCGTGGGCGAGCCGCCGGGGGGGAATCCCTACGTCCGCTCGAAGTGCGCCGCCGCGGAGTCGCTCGGCGCGACGGCGCGGGTCGAGCGTCTTTCCGCCGCGTCGCCCGAGAACGCGGTCCGCTCCACGCTCCACGCCCTGAGCGCGGATCGCTCCGTGCACGGGATCATTCTCCAGCTGCCGCTTCCGTCGCACCTGCGCGAGGAGCGGTTCCTCGAGGACGTGCCCCCGGTGAAGGACGTGGACGGGCTCCATCCCATGAACGTGGGGCGGTGGGTGAGCGGCCTGCCGGGCCATCGTCCCGCGACACCCCTCGGCGTCGTCGAGCTGCTCCGCCGCCACGTCGGGGATCTCTCGGGGAAGCGCGTCGTCGTCGTGGGGCGGAGCCGCATCGTGGGCCGTCCGCTCTCGGTCCTCCTCTCCGAGCGGCGCGAGGGGATGAACGCGACGGTGACCCTCTGCCACTCGGGAACGCGAGACCTCGC
Source organism: Candidatus Eisenbacteria bacterium (assembly GCA_035712245.1). Classification (GTDB taxonomy): domain Bacteria; phylum Eisenbacteria; class RBG-16-71-46; order SZUA-252; family SZUA-252; genus WS-9. The sequence continues at coordinate 23,282 of DASTBC010000035.1, read as the reverse complement.
GGCGGTGACGCGCGAGGCCGAGATCCTGGTCGTCGCGATCGGCGCCCGGCATGCGATCCGCGCGGAGCACGTGCGGCCCGGCGCGGTGGTCGTGGACGTGGGCATCCATGCCGTCGAGAACCCGCCCGAGGGGACGCCCCGATACACGGGCGACGTCGATCCCGAGTCCGTCGGCGCCGTCGCCTCGGCGCTCACCCCGGTGCCCGGAGGCGTGGGGCCGCTCACCGTGGCGATGCTCCTCCGGAACCTCGCCGATGCCGCGGAGGCGCAGGCCGCGTCGTGAGCCGGCGTCCCTTCATCACGCGCGTGGCCCCGCGGGACGAAGGGCCGCGCGTCTACTCGGTATCCGAGATCGCGCGCGCCCTCCAGTACTCCCTCGCGGAGCAATTCCCGTACGTCACGGTGCAGGGCGAGATCACGGGCTGGAGGTTCACGCCCGGATCCCACGTCTACTTCAGCCTCAAGGACTCGGGCGCGGTCCTCCGGGTCGCGCTCTTCAAGAGCCGGGTTCGCGTGTCCCACGGGTCCCTCGCCAATGGCGTCGTGGTCCAGGTCGAAGGCGCGATCGAGTACTACGCGCAAGGCGGCTCCATCTCGCTGATCGCGGAGAAGGTCGCGCCCGTGGGATCGGGCGCGCTCCAGGCGAAGTTCGAGGCGTTGAAGCGCTCGCTCGAAGCGGAAGGGCTCTTCAGCCCGGATCGGAAGCGGCCGCTCCCGCGGTACCCGACCCGGGTCGCGATCGTCACGTCGCCCACGGGCGCGGCCATCCGCGACATGATCCGGATCCTCCGCCAGCGCGCCCCGTACGTGCGCGTGACCGTCGCTCCCGCCGCCGTGCAGGGACCCGGAGCCTCGCTCGATCTGGCGGCGTCGATCCGGCTCATCAACGAGTGGGGGCGGGCGGACGTGATGATCGTGGGGCGGGGCGGAGGATCCCTCGAGGATCTCTGGGCGTTCAACGAGGAGCCCCTGGTGCGCGCCATCGCGGGATCGGCGATCCCCGTCGTGTCCGCGGTGGGACACGAGAGCGACGTGACGCTCGCCGATCTGGCCGCCGACGCCAGGGCCGCGACACCCACGCACGCGGCGCAGCTCGTCGCGAAGAGCCGCGACGAGGTCCTGGGCGCCCTCGAGTCCCTGTCGAAGCACGCGCGCGAGCGACTCCGGCGCGAGCTCGGCCAGCGAGCGACCCACCTCGCCGGCATCCGGAGCCACCATGCGATGCGCGAGCCGCTGCGCCGCGTGCACGACGGCCTCCGCGAGGTGGACGACCAGAAGGAGTGCCTCGTGCGCGGGCTCACCGGGTGGGTCTCGCAGCGCCGGCGGCGGCTCGAATCGATCGAAGGCATCCTCCGGGCGCACGCCCCGTCACGCTCGCTCGAGCGCACGCGGGAGCGCCTCCTGGCGCTCGCCCACCGCGCGGAGCGGTGCGCGCTGGATGCGGTCGCGCGCGGCCGCGGCCTCGCGGCTCGCGACCAGCGGCTCCTGGCGTCCTACGACTACCGCGGCGTCCTTCGAAGGGGATACGCGCTCGTCTGGAGCGCCTCGGGCGAGCGGCGCCTCGTGCCGCGGGGCGGCGCGCTTCGCGCGGAGGATCCGATCGAGATCCAGTTCGCGGATGCCAAGGCCGATGCGAGCGTCCTTCGTGTGCGTCCCGAGAAGGCGAAGGAGGGCCCATGACGAGGAAGGCAGCTGCCGACCCGAACGCGACGGGCGAGGCGCCGAGCTTCGAGACCATGATGGACCGGCTCCAGGATCTCGTGGGGCGTCTCGAGCAGGGGAATCTGACGCTCGAGGACTCGATCCGCTCCTTCGAGGAGGGGATGGATCTCGTGCGCCGGTGCACGGAGGTGCTGAACCAGGCGGAGGAGCGGATCCGGAAGCTCACGCGCGACGCGCGCGGGACGGCTCAGGAGACACCGCTCCAGGGAGTCGAGGACGAGGCGGGGACGGGTGGCGACGAGCTCCCGTTTTGAGGCGTATCTCGAGCGCGCGCGTCCGCGAATCGACGCCGCGCTCGACCGCCTGCTGCCGTCTCCCCGCCTCGAGCCCCGGAAGCTGCACGAGGCGATGCGGTACAGCGTGCTCGCGGGAGGGAAGCGGATCCGGCCCGCGCTCTGCCTCCTCGCGTGCGACTCGGTCCTCGGGAAGAGCGCGCCGGCGATCGACGCCGCCGCGTCGCTCGAGATGATCCACGCCTTCAGCCTCATCCACGACGATCTTCCCGGCATGGACGACGACGACTGGCGGCGCGGCCGTCCGACGAATCACATCGTCTACGGCGAGGGGATGGCGATCCTCGCCGGGGACGCGCTCCTCTCGCTCGCGTTCGAGACGCTCACGCGACGGCCGATGGGGGAGGGACGGAACCCGTGCGCGCTCCTGCGGACGGTATGCGAGGCGACCGGCCCGAAGGGGATGATCGGAGGACAGGCCCTGGACCTCCTCTTCGAGGGGAAGAAGGTCCCGCTCCCGCGCATCTACGCCATGCACCGCATGAAGACGGGAGCGCTGATCCGGGGGTCGCTGCGGCTCGGGGCGCAGATCGGAGGGGCCTCCACGGCCCGGCTTCGCGCGTTCGACGCCTACGGAGAGCGCGTGGGCCTCGCGTTCCAGATCGTGGACGACCTCCTGAACGTCCGCTCCACCCGCAAGGAGCTGGGCAAGGCGGCGGGCTCGGACCGGAAGCGGGGCAAGGCGACCGCGGCCCGGGCGGGCTCGATCCGGGCGGAGCGGGAAGCGGCCCGGCTCCTCCGGGAAGCGGCGGCGATCGCCCCGCGGCTCGGGCGCCGCGCCGCGGAATTCGAGTCCGTGACAGATTACCTCCTCCATCGTACTCATTAGGGATGGCCGATCTCGCGGGCAGTCCGCTGTTCCACGCGCTGACCTGCGGGTTCCTGGTGCAGCTCAGCAAGGTGTTGACCTTCCTCGTCCGGGAGAAGAAAATCAACGTGCGGCGCATCGTGGAAACGGGCGGAATGCCCAGCTCCCACTCGGCTTCGGTCTGTGCCCTGACGACCTGCGTGGGACTCCGCGAGGGAACCGGCTCCGTCCTCTTCGGCGTCGTGCTCTACTTCAGCCTCATCGTCATGTACGATGCGGCGGGACTTCGGAGGGCGGCCGGGCGCCAGGCGACGCTCTTGAACCGAATCCTGCACGAGCACATCCAGCTTCCGGGACCGCCCCACGAGCGGCTCCGCGAGCTTCTCGGACACACTCCGATCGAGGTCCTCGTGGGCGCGATCATCGGGGTGCTGTACTCGCTCGCCATCTACCGTCCACCGGGAGGCATGTGAGCACGAACCATCTGGGCTCGATCCTGACGCCGGGCGACCTGAAGCGGCTTCCACCCGAGGCGCTGCCGGAGGTGGCCGCGGAGATCCGCGAGCGCATCATCCAGGTCGTGGCGAAGACCGGAGGCCACCTGGCCCCGAGCCTCGGGACGGTCGAGCTCACGATCGCCCTTCACTACACGTTCGACACGCCGCGCGACATCCTGATCTGGGACGTCGGACACCAGGCGTACGGGCACAAGATCCTGACCGGACGGAACGACACGTTCGACACGCTCCGCCAGGAAGGCGGCCTCTCCGGGTTCCCGCGCCGCGCCGAGAGCGCGTACGACGCCTTCGGCACCGCGCACGCGTCGACCGCGATCTCGGCAGGGCTCGGGTTCGCCTGCGCCCGCGACCTGCGCGGCGAGAAGCACTCCGTGATCGCGGTCGTCGGAGACGGAGCGCTCACCGGCGGCCTCGCGTACGAGGGACTGAACCAGGCGGGCACCGCGGGGGCGGACCTCCTCGTCGTTCTGAACGACAACTCGATGTCGATCTCGCCCAACGTGGGCGCGATCGCCCGCTACCTGACGAAGCTCTCCTCGTCGCCTGGATATCGCAAGTTCGAGGGTGAGGTCTGGGATCTCCTCGGCAAGCTGCCCGCGGGGCGAAAGGCGCGAAAGCTCGTGAGCCGGCTCAAGGAGGGGATGAAGAACCTGATGGTTCCGAACATCCTCTTCGAGGAGCTGGGCTTCAAGTACTACGGCCCGATCGACGGACACGATCTCCCGATGCTGCTCGAGGTCCTGAAGCAGCTTCGCGAGGTGAAGGGTCCCGTGCTCCTCCACGCGCTCACGCGCAAGGGGAAGGGCTACAAGTTCTCCGAGGACGACGCGCGGAAGTACCATGGCGTCGCCTCGTTCGACAAGCTGACCGGCGCCGCGGCGAAGAAGGGCGGCACCACCCCCGCGCCGACCTACACCGAAGTCTACGGACAGACCCTGATCGAGCTGGCACAGGAGAACCCCGCCGTGGTGGCGATCACCGCGGCCATGACGGACGGGACCGGGCTCGCGAAGTTCGCGACCACGCTCCCGGACCGCTTCCACGACGTGGGCATCGCGGAGCAGCACGGCGTGTGCTTCGCCGCGGGACTCGCGGCCGCCGGCATGAAGCCCTTCGCCACGATCTACTCGACCTTCCTCCAGCGCGCCTACGACCAGATCGTGCACGACGTCGCGGTGCAGGGGCTCCCGGTCCGGTTCGCGCTGGACCGCGCGGGGCTCGTGGGCGAGGACGGCGCCACGCATCACGGCGTGTTCGACATCGCGTACCTCCGCTGTCTTCCGAACATGGTGCTGATGGCTCCGAAGGACGAGAACGAGTTCCGCCACATGCTCGCCACCATGGTCGCGTACGACCAGGGGCCCATCGCGGTCCGCTATCCGCGCGGGGCCGGGCTCGGCGTCTCCATGGATTCGCGCCTCACGCCGCTCCCGATCGGAGAGGGCGAGCTCGTGAGGTCCGGCTCCGACCTCCTCCTCGTCGCGTACGGCACGATGGTGCCGGTGGCGGAGAAGGTGGCCCAGCAGCTCGCGCCGCGGGGCGTGGAGGTGGCGGTGATCAACGCGCGGTTCGCGAAGCCTCTCGACGAGCGGCTGATCCTCGACTGGGCGCGGCGGGTTCCGCGCGTCGCCACGCTCGAGGAGGGGGCGCTGAGCGGCGGATTCGGCGAGGGCGTGCTCGACCTCTTCTCGCGAAATCCCGTACCCGGGCTTCGCGCGCGCTGCTTCGGCGTGCCGGACCGCTTCTTCGATCACGCCACCCGCGACTCGCTGCTGCGGGCCGCGGGACTCGCCCCCGAGCCTCTCGCCGCCGAGCTGGAACGCTGGCTTCGCGACGAGCCCCGAGCCACTCCGGAATCGATCGCTCCCGCCGTCACGCGCGCATGACCCTCCCGCCCCGGCACGTGGGGATCTTCGGGAACCGGGACAAGCCGGACGTCCGCGCGCTCCTGCCGCGGCTCGTTCGCTGGATCCGCTCCGAGGGCCACCGCGCCACGGTGGCGCGTGGGCTCGGCCGTGGAACGGCGGGACCGCCTCTCTCGACGCTCGCGGGGAACGTGGACCTGCTCCTCGTGCTCGGAGGCGACGGCACGATGCTCCACGCCGCGCGCGCCGCCGCTCGCACCGGAGTTCCGGTGTTCGGAGTGAATCTGGGAGGGCTCGGCTTCCTCACCGAGACGGGCGCCGAATCGCTCCAGCCGGCGCTCCGGCGGGTCTTCGAAGGGGACTTCACCGTGGAGTCGCGCCTCATGGTCGAGGCCACGGTCCGGTCCCGCTCGGGAAGGACGTGGACCGCGGCGGGCCTGAACGACGCCGTCATTCACGCGCGGGACCGCTCGCGCGTCGTGGCGATGGACGTGCGCATCGGGAGGACCCTGGCGGGCACGCTCGTCGCGGACGGACTCATCGTCGCCACTCCCACGGGCTCGACCGCGTACTCGCTCTCCGCCGGCGGTCCCATCGTGAGCCCTCTCGTGGACGCGCTCCTCGCGACCCCGATCAGCCCGCACACGTTCGCCTTCCGTCCCCTCGTGATCGGCGCGGGCGAGACCGTGACCGCGAGCGTCCGTCCGGGACACGCGCCGGCCGCGGTGACGGTGGACGGCCAGGTGTCGCGCCCGCTCGCGTTCGACGACGTCGTCACGTTCCGCCGCTCCGAATCGCACGTGCAGGTCGTGCTCCTCGAGCCGGGCATGTTCTACGAGGTGCTGCGCGCCAAGCTCGCGTGGGCGGAGCTGCCGCACGGCCGCGCGGGAACGCTGCCGCGGCTTCCGGGCGACCTGGCGCGCCGCGCCGAAGGGCGCGCGCGGGGCAGGTCGCGATCCGGGACGCGCGCGACGCGGGTCCGCGCCGCGCGGAAGTAGCCGTGCTCGCCTGGCTCTCCATCCAGGGACTCGCGCTCGTCGAGTCGGTGGAGCTGGAGCTCGATCCGGGTCTCAACGTCCTGACCGGCGAGACCGGGGCGGGGAAGTCGCTCGTCCTCGGCTCGATCGGGCTCCTCCTCGGCGAGCGCGCCGACGGCACGTGGCTCCGGACGGGCGAGCGCCGCGGATGGGTCGAGGCCGTGCTGGATCTGAGCGCGCGACCCGACCTGATCGAGGCGCTCCGGGAGCGGGACGTGGAGCCCGAGGACGGGCGCGTCGTCCTCCGCCGCGAGATCCAGGCCGACGGGAAGGGGCGCGCGCTCGTGAATGGCCGCGCGGTGCTCCTCGCACAGCTTCGCGCGATCGGAGAGATCCTCGTCGACCTGCACGGACAGCACGAACACCAGCTCCTCCTACGCCCGGAGCACCAAGCGGATTTCTTCGATTCGTGGGCCGGCCTCTTGACCGAGCGGCAGGCGCTCGAGGCCTCGCGCACGGAGCTCCTCGCGGAACGGCGCGCCCTTCGCGAACGCCGCGAGCAGTGGGAGCGGGATCGCGCGGAGGAGAACGCTCTTCGCGAGGACCTGGAGGAGCTCCGCGGCGCGCGCCTCGAGGATGGGGACGAGGAGGGACTGAAGCGCGAGCGCGAGCGACTCCAGCATCGCGACCGGCTCCTGCGCGGGTACGGCGAGGCGCGCGAGGGCATCGCGTCGGAGGAGCGCGGCGCCCTCGAGCTCCTGCGCCGCGCCGGTCGCTCGCTCAAGGCGGCGGCCGCCCTGGACCCTTCCGCGGGAACGCTCCTCGAGGAGATGGAGCGCTGCCAGGAGTCGCTTCGCGCGCTCGAGGATCGCCTCGAGATCGAGGAAGCACGACTCCTCGAGGAACCGCTCGACCTGGAAGCGCTGGAGGAGCGACTCGCGCGCCTGTCGCGTTTGAAGCGCAAGCACCGGACCGATTTCCCGGGCCTCGTCGCTCTGCGCGAATCGCTTGCGGAGCGGGTCCGCGGCCTCGACCCGTCGGGGTCGGACCTCGGCCGCGCCGAACGGGAGCACGAGGACCGGCTCCAGGCCTACGAGCGGCGGCTCGACGCGTTCCTGGAGCACCGCACCGACCGCTTTGCCGCGTTCGAGCGCGAGGTCGGATCGAGGCTCTCGCGGCTCCATCTCGGCGCGTCCTCGCTGCGCCTTCGCGCCGCGGAGTCGGAGCGCGCCCGGGCCGCCGTTGACCCTGCCGCGATCCCGACCCTAGAATTCGCGTTCCAGCCGAACCCGGGCGAGAACGAACGCCCGCTCCGCCGCATCGCCTCCGGCGGAGAGCTTTCGAGGATCATGCTCGCGATCAAATCGCTCATGGCGGAGCGGGACCAGGTCGCGGTCCTCGTCTTCGACGAGGTCGACCAGGGGATCGGAGGCGCCGTGGGAGAGGAGGTCGGGAAGCTCTTGCGCACGCTCGGGGCGAAGCGGCAGGTCCTCTGCATCACGCATCTCCCGCTCATCGCGGCGTACGGATCCCGGCACTTCGAGGTCCGCAAGTCCGCGCGGGGCGGCCGCACCTCCGTCACCGTGCGCCCGATCCACGACGACGAGCGCGAGCGGGAGGTCGCGAGGCTCCTGGCGGGCGATCGCGCGTCCGAGACGACGCGGCGCCAGGCCCGCGAGCTCCTCGAGGCCGCGCATGCCGAGCCGGCGGAGGCCGTCGCGTCGCGTCGAGGATCGGGACGCTCGCAAGGGCGGCGCGCGGCGGCACGAGGAGCATGATCACTCCCACGCTCGAGGAGTACCGGAGCCACGCCCGCGCGTCGAACCTGATCCCCGTGACCCGGGAGATCCTCGCCGATTTCGACACGCCGGTCTCCGCGTTCGCGAAGCTGGATCGCGGGGACGCTTCGTTCCTGCTCGAGAGCATGGAGGGCGGCGAGACGTGGGGGCGGTACTCGATCCTGGGATTCCGCCCGTCGGTCGAGCTCCGCTCCCGCGGCACGACCGTGGAGATCCGGCGAGGCGAGCGCACGGAGCGGCTGACGCGCGAGGATCCGCTCGACGCGCTCCGGGAGCTCCTGGGCGAGTTCCGCGCCGCGTCCGTGCCGGGCCTTCCTCCGTTCAGCGGAGGGGCGGTCGGGATGATCGGCTACGACTACGTGCGCTTCGTGGAGCGGCTGCCTTCGAAGCACCCGGACGACCGGAACGTCCCCGATCTCCACTTCGTGTTCCCGGACGTCGTGCTGGTCTTCGACAACTTTCGCCACCGGCTCCAGTTCGTCGTCTGGAGCCGACCGGGATCGCAGCCCGATCGCGCCTATCGCGAGGCGTGCGCGACCATCGAGGAGATGATCGCGCGGCTCGCGGCGCCCTTGCCCGCGCCTCCGCCGGCGCCCCGCGCGAACGGGAGCGTCCGGCTCGCGAGCAACATGGGCGAGGCCGCCTTCAAGAAGGCGGTGCTCGCGGCGAAGGAGCACATCCGCGCCGGGGACGTGGTGCAGGTCGTGCTCGCGCACCGGCTGGAGGGCTCGATTCCGGTCGCGCCGTTCGACGTCTATCGCGCGCTTCGCGTGCTCAATCCGTCGCCGTACATGTTCTACCTGCGCTATGGCGACCGCGCCGTCGCAGGCTCCTCGCCGGAGATCCTCGTGCGGCTGAACGGAACACGGGTGTCGCTCCGGCCGATCGCGGGGACGAGGCCGAGAGGGCGGAGCCGGGACGCGGATCTGGCACTCGAGTCGGAACTCCAGTCGAGCGAGAAGGATCGGGCCGAACACGTGATGCTGGTGGATCTTGGAAGGAACGACGTGGGCCGGGTCGCGGCGGTCGGAACGGTCCGCACGACGGAGTTCCAGAAGCTCGAGCGGTACTCGCACGTGATGCACCTCGTGAGCCACGTGGAGGGGACCCTCCGCCCGGGGCTCGGCGCCTTCGACGTGCTCCGCGCCTGCTTTCCGGCAGGCACCGTGAGCGGCGCGCCGAAGAAGCGCGCCATGGAGCTGATCGAGGAGCTCGAGACCTCCCGCCGCGGCGCCTACGCGGGGGCGATGGGCTATTTCGACTTCCACGGGAACGCGGACTTCTGCATCACGATCCGCACGGCGCTCTTCCAGGGAGGCCGTGTGGAGTGCGGCGTCGGGGCGGGAATCGTGGCGGATTCCGATCCGGACGAGGAGTGGAAGGAGACCTGCGACAAGGCGAGGGCCGTCGAGGAAGCCGTGCGGCTCGCGGCCGGAGGGCTGGACGCGTGATCCTGATGATCGACAACTACGATTCCTTCACGTGGAATCTCGTCCAGTACCTGGGGGAGCTCGGCGACACGCCGGTCGTGAAGCGGAACGACGAGATCACGGCCGACGAGGCGCTCGCGCTCCAGCCTCGCGCCATCGTGATCTCACCGGGTCCGGGGCGCCCCTCGGACGCGGGGATCAGCAAGGAGGTGATCCGGCGCGCCTCGGGGACCGTTCCGATCCTCGGGGTCTGCCTTGGACACCAGTGCATCGCCGAGGTCTTCGGAGGCGAGGTGGTCCGGGCCGGCCGGCTCGTGCACGGGAAGACTTCGGCCGTGATCCACACGGGACGCGGGCTCTTCCTCGAGATCGACAATCCGTTCCACGCCACCCGCTACCACTCGCTCCTGGTGGCCCGGGAGAGCCTTCCGGAATCGCTCCAGGTCATGGCCTGGACGCCCGAAAACGAGATCATGGCGCTCCGGCACAAGGATCACGAGACCTGGGGGGTCCAGTTCCACCCCGAGTCGATCCTCACGACCGCGGGGAAGGACATCCTGCGCAACTTCCTGCTGCTCGTCCCCGGGGCGCCGATCGCGGCGCCATGATGCGCGAGCTTCTCCCGCGCCTCCTCGGCGGGGAGCGGCTGACCCGCGGCGAGTCCGCGGCCGCGATCCGCGCCATCGTGCGCGGCGAGTGCGATCCCGCGCTCGTGGGCGCGTTCCTGGCGCTCCTGGCGCAGCGAGGGGAGACGGCGGAGGAGCTGGCGGGAGGGGCCGAGGCGCTCCGGTCCGAGGCGGTGCCGTTTCCGTCCCCGCCGGGGCCCCTCCTCGACACGTGCGGCACGGGTGGCGACCACCGGCACACGTTCAACGTCTCGACCTCCGTGGCGCTCGTCGCCGCGGCGGCCGGAGCGCGCGTGGCGAAGCACGGGAACCGCTCGGTCTCGAGCCGGTGCGGGAGCGCCGACGTCCTCGAGGCGCTCGGCGCGAGAGTGGATCTGGGGCCGCGGGCCGCGTCGCGCGCGCTCCAGGCGACCGGGTTCTGCTTTCTCTTCGCGCCGCGGTACCATCCGTCGATGCGTCGCGTGGCGCCGGTGCGCCAGGCGCTCGGAGTGCGGACTCTCTTCAACTGGATGGGGCCCCTCGCGAACCCCGCCCGGGCGAGTCACCAGCTGCTCGGGATCCCCGAGCGGGACCGCCTGGAGCGCGTGGCTCGCGTGCTGGGGGCGCTGGGCGTGCGGCGCGCGCTGGTGGTGCACGGAGCGGGCGGCCTCGACGAGCTCTCGCTCGAGGAGGGGAACGAGGCGCTCCTCGTCGAGGGGGATCGCGAGCCGCGGCGGGTGCGCGTCGAGGCCGGGGACCTCGGCCTGCCGGCGGCCTCGCCGCACGCGCTCCGGGGCGGTGACGCCGCGGAGAACGCGGCCATCGTGCGCGCGGTGCTCGAAGGAGAGCGGGGGCCCCGGCGGGACCTCGTGCTCCTGAACGCCGCCGCGGCGCTCTGGGTGGCGGAGCAGAGCGAGTCGATCGAGGAAGGGTTGCGGCTGGCGACCGATGCGATCGACTGCGGCGCGGCGTCGCGGACGCTCGCGCGCTACATCGAGATCTCGCTGGAGTCCCGAGAGGAGGAAGCGTGAGCGAAGTGGTCTGTGTGGTGGGGGCCCGGCCCAACTTCATGAAAATGGCTCCGATTCTCGAGGCCTTGCGGGCCCACCCGTCGATCCGGCCGTACCTCGTGCACACCGGCCAGCACTACGATGCCGAGATGTCGCGCGTCTTCTTCGACGAGCTGGGGCTTCCGAAGCCGGACCGGGATCTGGAGGTGGGGAGCGACACGCACGGGCGGCAGACCGGGCGGATCATGATCGCGTTCGACGACCTGCTCCAGGGGCGCGACACGCGGCTCGTGCTCGTCGTCGGCGACGTGAACTCCACGATGGCGTGCAGCCTCGTCTCGGTGAAGCGCGGCATTCCGGTCGCGCACGTCGAGGCCGGGCTCCGGAGCCGCGACCGCGGCATGCCCGAGGAGATCAACCGGATCGTGACGGATGCGGTCTCGGACCTTCTCTTCGCGACCTCCCCCGACGCGATCGACAACCTGGTCGCGGAGGGCGTCGCGCGCGAGAAGATCCACCTCGTGGGGAACCCGATGATCGACACCCTGCGCCGCCACCTGCCGGCGGCGCGGTCGCGGGGAACGGTGAAGCGGCTGGGACTCGAGGCGCGTGGATACGCGGTCGTGACGCTCCACCGGCCGCGCAACGTGGACGAGCCGGCGGGGCTTCGCGGCATTCTCGGCGCGCTGCAGGATCTCTCCCGCCGGATTCCCGTCGTCTTCCCGGTGCACCCGCGAACCGCGGAGCGGATCCGCCAGATCGGCTTCCGCGCCGACGGCGAGCTCCAGCTCCTGGACCCGCTTGGCTACCTGGACTTCCTCGCGCTCATGGACGGCGCGCGATTCCTCCTCACCGACAGCGGCGGAATCCAGGAGGAGACGACCGCGCTGGGGGTGCCGTGCCTCACCCTCCGGTCCAACACGGAGCGGCCGATCACGGTCACGCAGGGAACGAACCGCCTCCTCGGAGAGGACCCCGCCTCGATCCTGCCGGCGGCCGCGCCGATTCTCGACGGTGGGGCGACGGAGGGACGCTGTCCGGACCTCTGGGACGGCCATGCGAGCGAGAGGATCGCCGCCGTGCTCGCTCGAGTGCTCGGCTAGGGCGCTAGGCTCCCGTTCGTTCGGTTCGCCTCGCGAGCGCACGAGCGTAGAGGTCCGCGTACGGAGCGGTGGTGCGCTCCCACGAGTGATGCGCGCGGACCCACGGCACCTGCCGCTCCTCGATGCCGCGGCGCAAACCGGGATCGTCGAGCAGCCTGTTCAGGGAGCGCACCAGCGCGTCCACGTCGCCTGCGGGGAAGAGGATCCCCGTCTCGCCGTCCCGCACCAGCTCGCGGTGGCCCCCCACGTCGCTCGCGACGAAGGCCTTGCCCATCGCCATCGTCTCGAGCGGCTTGAGCGGCGTCACGAGCTCCGTCAGGCGCATCGACTTCCGCGGGAAGGCCAGCACGTCCACGAGCGCGTACACGGAGGCGATCCGCTCGTGCGGAATGCGCCCCGTCACGACCACGCTCCGCTCGATTCCCAGGGTCTTCGCCTGTTCGAGGAGATCCTCGCGCGACTCCCCTCCGCCCACGAGGAGGAGCACCACGTCGTCCCGCTCGCGCCGCAGCCGCGCCACCGCCTCGACGAGCAGATCGAGCCCCTCGTACCGGTAGAACGAGCCGATGAACCCGATCACGCGTTTCCCGGCGAGTCCCCACGCCTCGCGGTACTCGGCGTCCGGCGCCGCGATGCGGGTCTCGTCCGGATCGATTCCATTGTAGATGACGACGAATTTCCCGGGATCGATCCCGCGCGCCACGAGATCCCCCTCGAGCCCGCGGCAGATGACCGCGACGCCGTCCACGCGGCGGCACGCGTCCGTCTCGAGCGCCCGCACCAAACGGTACTTCCAGGAGCCCTCGGCATACGTGCCGTGGTCCACGGCCGCGTCCTCCCAGAACGCGCGGATCTCGTAGACGACCGGCAGGCCGTGCTTCCGGGCCGCCCGGAGCGCCGCGATCGCGTTCAGCACCGGGGAGTGGGCGTGGACCACGTGCGGACGCTCCGCGCGGATCGCGTCGTCGACCCGCCGCTTCAGCGTCTCGATGAGGCGCCACTCCCCGACGAGCGGCACGCGTTCTCGGCGAACCGCTCCGGAACGGTGGAAGCGCATCCCCTCCACCGTCTCGACCGCCTCGGTGGGGCGGCGCCAGGACTCCTCGTGCTTGGGCGAGGTGACCGCGCACGGCTCCCACCCACGCCGTCGCTGCGACGCCAGGATCCGCTGCGAGCGGAACGTGTACCCGCTGTGGAGCGGAAGGCTGTGATCCAGCACGTGGAGGATCCGGAGCGAGTCGGGGAGCGCCCGGTGCGCGGCCGCGCGCTCGGCGGTGGCGTCCGCTCCGCTCATCGCGCCACCGCCGCGGGACCGGCCGCGAGGGCCCTCTCGAACACGCGTCCCACGGATGCGGCGGCGCGCTCCCAGGTGAAGCGCTCCGCATGGGCCCGCAGCACGGCGCGGTCCCAGTCCCGTTCCAGCGAGGCCCGGGCCGCCTGCGCGATCTCGCGCGGGTCGCTCCCGGTGAGGATCCCGAACTGGTCCGACGTCACGATCTCCGGGATCCCGCCCACGCGCGTCGCGACGATCGGAGTCCCGCAGGCGAGCGCTTCCAGGAGGACGTTGGGCCATCCTTCCCGTTCGCTCACGAGGCAGAGCGCGTCGGCCGCCGAGTACCAGTCGCCCAGCGCCGCGTGCGGCACCTCGCCCGCGAAGCGCACCGCGTCCGCGACGCCGCGAGCGTGCGCCCGCTCCTCGAGCGCCGCGCGGAGGGGCCCCGCGCCCACGATCACCAGCCCGGCGTCCTTGCCCGAAGCCGCGGGACCGGACGCTCCGGCGGCGCGTGTCAGAAGGGCGAACCCTTCGATCAGCGCCTCCACTCCCTTTCCGGGCACCAGGTTTCCCACGTAGAGGAGCGTGTTCCGGTCCGGCAGCCCGAGGCGCGCGCGCGACGCGGCGCGGTCGCGCGGCGCGTAGGTGCCGAGATCGACGCCGTTCGGGATCACCTCGATCCTGGATTCCGGGACTCCGAGCTCCACCATGCGGTCGCGCAGGGCGGCGGAGACGGCGATCGCCTGCGCCGCCCCGGCGAGCGTGGACCGGAGCATCGGGCGGATGCGGGGGAAGCCGGCGAACCGGTTCACGTCGCTTCCTCGCGCGGAGACGACCACGGGGAGGCCGAGCGCGCGGCCCAGCTCCACGGCGGCGTAGCCGTCGGGATAGAGATAGTGAGCGTCGATGAGGCCGAACCGAGCGCTCTCGTGAAGCGCGCGCAGCGGCGCGAGCAGCGACCGGAACATCATCGGACCGTGGAGGGGCATCCCGACTTTCGGAATCATCGCGTACCGGGGATGGAGCACCTCGAGGCCCGCGGACGACTCGACGGCGCGCACCCGCCGAAATCGGGACCGGGCCCCCGGGAGGAAGGGCGGGTACCAGGGAACAGGCGCCATCACGCGCACGGAGATTCCCGGGAGGCGTGCCACGCGCGCGACCCGCTCCTGCACGAAGATCCCGTGATTGGGCTGGACGTTGTTCGGGTAGAGGGAGGTGAACACGAGGACGTTCATCCGCGTGCCGCTCCACGCTCGAGCCGGAGCATCCCGCTCAATCTACCGCACGCGGCGGGAGAGAGGAGGATTGTTTTCGCGGCGCGATTGACCCCCGGCAGGGCGGAACCTAGAATCCGACGCTCACATGGACTTCCTGGCGGCCATGGCGCGCGAGCGCCTCGAAGAGGTGCGGGGCGGGGAGCGCCGTGTCTCCACGTCGGAGCTGCGCCGCCGTGCCGAGGCGGCCGAGCCGCCACGGTCGTTCGGAGACGCGGTCCGGCGCCCCGCGGACGCGCCCCTTCGCGTGATCGCCGAGGTGAAGCGCTCGTCTCCGAGCGCCGGCGCGCTGCGGGAACCCTACGATCCAGCCGGGCTCGGGGCCGCGTACGAAGAAGCGGGAGCATCGGCGATCTCGGTCCTGACCGAGCCGAGCCGGTTCGGGGGAGCCGTGGAGGACGTGACGCGCGTGCGGGAGCGCGTGCGCGTGCCCATCTTGCTCAAGGACTTCGTGGTGCACGAGCGTCAGATCTTCGAGGCGCGAGCGCACGGGGCGGACGCGGCGCTCCTCATCGTCGCCCTCCTGAGCGCGGTGCAACTCCGCGACTACGTCTCGCTCATGAGGGACATCGGGCTCACGCCCCTGATCGAAATTCTGGAGCGCCGGGAAGTGGACGTGGCGCTCGAGGTGGAGGAGGCGGTCATCGGCGTCAACAACCGGGACCTGCGCACGCTCGCGATGCGCCGTGGCTTCGCGGAGTCGATCCTCCCCCTGATCCCCGCCGACCGCGTGCGCGTGGGGGAGAGCGGATACGGCACGCGCGCCGATCTCGAGGCGCTCGAGCGATCCGGCGCCGACGCGGCTCTCGTGGGGGAATCCCTTCTTCGCGCCGCGTCTCCCGGGGAGGCGCTGCGCGCCCTCCTCGGCGTCGAGCCGGATCGGGAAGGGAGGCTCCGCACGTGAGGACGCGCGTCAAGGTGTGCGGGCTCACGAACCCCGCGGACGCGCTCATGGCCCGCGAGGCGGGGGCGGACTTCCTGGGACTCATCCTCACCGAGAGCCCGCGCCGGGTCTCGATGAGCGAGGCCAAGACGATCCGCGCCGCGCTCCCCGAGGACGCTGCGGTGATCGGCGTGTTCGCCGACGAGGACCCCGAGACCGTCGCGCCGTTCGTGAGGGATCTCCGGCTGCGCGCCGTTCAGGTCTCCGGCTGGGCGGATCGGGAGCACGGCCTCGACTGCGAGGTGTGGCACGTCCTCCGCGCCGCGGAGCTTCCGGATCCGGTCACGCTCCCCATGATTCCGCTTCGCACCTACCTCCTCGACGCGCACGACGCCAAGCTGCCGGGAGGCACCGGGGCCCGCTCCGACTGGACGTGGGCTCGCCGCTGCGTCGAGGTGGGCCGAAGGCTCATCGTCGCGGGGGGCCTCCACGCCGACAATGTCGCGCCCCTGGTCCGCGACGTCCGGCCCTTCGGCGTGGACGCGTCGAGCGGCCTCGAAGCGGAGGTCCGACGAAAGGACCCGCGGAAGGTCCGCGCGTTCCTCGACCGCATCCGTGAGGCGGACCGGGACCGACCGAAGCGGTCGTGATGCCGTGGAGCGGCGGCGGCCCGCGGATCCCGGCGTGAGTCCGAAGGCGGCCTCGGCGGCTCCGGGCCGGTTCGGTGAGTACGGCGGCATCTACGTTCCGGAGACGCTCCTGACACCCGTGCTCGAGCTGGCGGCCGCATACGAGGACGCCAGAGGCGACGAGGGATTTCGATCACTCCTCGACCGCGAGCTCTCGACCTTCGCCGGGCGCCCCACGCCGCTCCTCCGCGCCGGCCGCTTCGCCGAGGCCTGCGGCCTCGCCCGCGTCTATCTGAAGCGCGAGGACCTCCTCCACACCGGGGCGCACAAGATCAACAACGCCGTGGGGCAGGCGCTCCTGGCGCGCCGCATGGGGAAGACGCGCGTGATCGCGGAGACCGGCGCCGGGCAGCACGGCGTGGCGACCGCCACGGCCTGCGCGCGCTACGGGCTCGAGTGCGTCGTGACCATGGGCGAGACGGACATGGCCCGGCAGCGGCCCAACGTGGATCGCATGCGGCTCCTGGGGGCCGAGGTCCGTGCCGTGACCTCCGGCAGCCGGACGCTCAAGGACGCCATCAACGAAGCCATGCGCGACTGGTCCGCCACCGTGCGGAGCACGCACTACCTCCTCGGGTCCGTCCTCGGACCGCATCCGTACCCGACCATGGTCCGGGAATTCCAGAGCGTCATCGGTCGAGAGGCGAGGGAGCAGGTCCTCGCGGCCGAGGAACGGCTTCCGGACCTCCTCGTGGCCTGCGTCGGAGGAGGCAGCAACGCGCTCGGACTCTTCCACGCGTTCCTCGGAGACTCCGAGGTGGACATGGTCGGGGTGGAGGCCGGCGGCGAGGGGCTCTCCACCGCGCGCCACGCCGCCCGGTTCGCGGACCCCGCGCCCGGAGTCCTCCATGGAACGCGCACTCTCGTGCTCCAGGACGGCGAGGGGCAGGTGCGGGAGACCCACTCGATCTCGGCCGGCCTCGACTATCCCGCCGTCGGCCCGGAGCACGCGTTCCTCGCGGCGTCCGGACGGGCACGCTACGACGCGGCGACGGACGAGGAAGCGCTCCTCGCGTTCGATCTCCTCGCGCGCACGGAGGGGATCCTGCCCGCCCTGGAGTCGGCGCACGCCCTCGCGTGGGTGGCGCGGGAAGGACGGGCCGGAAGGATCGCGCGGGACGCCGTGGTGGTCGTGAATCTGTCCGGCCGCGGCGACAAGGACATCGAGATCGTCGAGGAGGCCCGGAAGCGCGGTCGCCGGTGAGCGCGTGCCACGTTGGCGGACGCGCCCCGAAATGCGCTCCGCAGACACCGTGGGCTTCCTCGTCGCGTCACACGCTAGACTCAGGGGATGGGAACGAGCGGGCAAGGCCAGCACGTGGACGTCATCGTCGTCGGAGGGGGACCGGCGGGACTCAGCGCGGCGCTCGTCCTGGGTCGAGCCCGGCGCTCGGTCCTGGTCCTGGACGACGGCCGGTACCGGAACGACCGCTCGCGCGGCGTTCACGGATACTTGAGCCGCGACGGCATCCTCCCGGAGGACCTCCGGAAGCGCGGGCGTGCGGAGCTGCGCCGCTACGGAGTGCGCGTGCTCGGCGTTCGTGCCACGGGGGCGGGTCCCGACCCGCGCGCGGGATTTCGCGTGCGCGTCTCCGGCGGCCGCGTGTTCCGCGCCCGGAAGCTCCTCCTCGCCACCGGCGTTCGGGACCGGATCCCCTCGATCCGTGGGATCGATTCACTCTACGGCGTGAGCGTGCATCACTGTCCCTTCTGCGACGGGTGGGAGTGGCGGGATCGCCGGCTCGCCGTGTACGGGCGGGGCGAGAGCGGAGCGGGTCTCGCGCACTCGCTCCTCGCCTGGAGCCCGGACCTCATCCTCTTCACGGACGGGCCCACGCGGCTCTCGCAGGCGGCGCTGGCCGCCCTCCGGCGCCGCGGAGTGGGGATCCGGCCCGAACGCGTCGAACGCCTCCAGGGGGAAAACGGCTTTCTCCGCGGGGTTCTCCTGCGCGGGGGGGCAGCCGTGGCCCGGGACGCGATCTTCCTCGCGACGCCGAACGAGGCCCGCATCGAGCTCGCGAAGATGCTCCGGTGCCGCTTCAAGCCCGGAGGGTCGATCTGGACCGACCGCCGCGAGTGCGCGAGCGTCCCCGGGGTGTTCGTCGCGGGGGACGCGTCCCGCGACGTCCAGTTCGCCATCGTCGCGGCGGCCGAGGGAGCTCGGGCGGCCGTGGCCATTCATCGCGAGCTGGTCGCCGAGGAGCAGCGTGGCTCGCGGCGGGAGAAAAACCTCTGATTGCGCTCGGTCCCCGGGAGTCTCTACGATCATGGAGCGCCAGTGCTGGCAGCCGCTCGTGCTTCCAAGGATGGTCCTCGACATGCGCCCCATTCGAATCCTCCTCATCGAAGACGACCTGGATTCCGGTGACGCCATGTGCCTCCTGCTGCGGAAAGAGGACGCCCGCGTGGACTGGGCTCCGACCGCCGAGAAGGCGATCGCGCGCTACCGGCGGGATCCCGAGTTCGATCTGATCTTCGTGGATCTCATGCTCCCCGAGATGGACGGCGCGACGCTGATCGAGCGTCTCTCGGAGATCGCGCCCCTCCCGGCGGTGGTGATCCACACCGCCGCCTCGACCGCGACGGCCTCCGAGGCCGCCCGCCGCATCCGCGGGGCCACGATCCTCCGAAAGCCCACGGACTGGGGGGCGATGCGGGCGATTCTGGACCGATACCGGCCCGTCGCCACCGGGACCGCGAGTCCCGGACATCCGTAGGTCGTCCGCGGGGACGGTCAGGCCAGGAGCGGAAGCTCGAAGTAGATCAGCGTCCCCGGGTCCAGGTGTTCCACCCCGATCCTGCCCCCATGCTGCTCGACGATCCGCGCGGAGATGAAGAGGCCCAGGCCGAGACCGGACCGCGCCGAGCGCGCTTCCCGGGGCTGGGGGCTGAGGAAGCGCTGGAAGAGATCCTTCCGGTATGCCTCAGGGATCCCGGAACCGCTGTCCTCGACCTCGACGCGGCCCCACTTCTGTCCGTTCGAGGTGCGCTCGCGGACGCGGAGCTTGACGTTCTTGGCGGACGGCGCGTGCTTCTGGGTGTTGGACAGGAGATTCCAGACGACCTGGATCAGGCGCATCTCGTCGGCCTCGACCAGCAGGTCGTTCGAAGCGTCCACCTCCATATCGATCGTCGGGTCGCGTCCGAGAGCGAGCGCCTGATCCCGCCCCTCCTCGACGATCCGTTTCAGGCTGACGGGCTTCAGGTCGAGCGACAGGTGCCCGGAGCGGATCCGTGAGATGTCGACGAGGTCCTCGGTGAGACGGGACAGGTAGCCGATCTGCCGGCGGAACTTGCCGACGACGTCGTTCATCTGCCGCTCCCACTCCGGATCGCGCTGTTTCTCGGAGAGAAGGTGTGCGAGGAGCTCCACGTACGCGGCGAGGGGCGTGAGGGGAGTCCGGAGCTCGTGGCTCGCGAGCGACAGGAAGTTGTCCTTGAGCCGGTCCACCTGCTCGAGCGCCTCCCGCGCCAGCACGGGTCGGGTCACCTCCACGGCGGTGAGGACGACGTAGTCCACCCGACCGCCTCCGTGCTGCGTGATCGGGATGAGGGTGCAGTCCCAGATGGAGTCTTCCTCGACCGCGTAAACCCGGACCTCGTGCAAGCGCTCCGGGCGGCCGTCCCGCACCACCCGGTCGAACGCATCGGCCGTCTCCGGCCCGCCGAACCAGAGGCGCGCCCACGACTGTCCCGCCGCGTCTCGGGGATCGATCTTCCGGAGGCGGGTCAGTATGGCGAGGTACTGTTCCGTCGCGTGAAGGAGCATTCCTTCCGAGGTGAAGAGGCCCATCGCGAGCTGGTTCGCGTGCTCCAGCATGAGCTTCACCTTGCCCAGCCGGTCGGCCTCCTCCTGCCGCCGCCGTTCCGTGACGTCCTCCACGTAGAGGACGACGCCGTCGACCGTGCCGTCGGCCACGTGGGTCGGAACGGCCGAGAACTTGTAGAAGCGCTCGGCACGACCCCGGATGACCCGCGTCTCCTCGGAGTACCAGGCCCGTCCCTCGACGAAGGCGCGGCGGACTCCGATCCGCACCAACTCGAGGGCGGGCTCCATGGAGATTTCCTCGAAGGGGCGGCCCGAGGCGGTCGTCACCTGGAAGAGCTCCTCGAGCGGCTGTGCCAGGGCCTCCACCGTGAGGCCCCGCCCCCGGAGCACCATCACGTGGAACGGCGCCTGGGCCACGATCTCGGTGAGGCGGACCCGCTCGCCGGTCAGGATGCGGGTCAGCTCGTGGAGCTCTCCGGTTCGAGCCTGGAGCTCGTCGTTCGTGGTTTCCAGCTCCTCGTTCGTGGCCTGGAGCTCCTCGTTGTTCGTCTCGAGCTCCTCGTTCGTGGCCTGGAGCTCCTCCTGGGTCAGCATCATCTCCTCGTTCGACGCCTGGAGCTCCTCGTTCGCGTCCTGGAGCTCCTTGTTCATCTCCATCAGCCGCTGGTTGGCCGCGCCCAGATCCTCCGCCAACTGGCCCTGCTCCGCTAAAACCGCGTCGAGGCGGCGGCGGACCTCGACGAGCTCGGTCGCGTTCTCCACGCAGATGAGAGCCAGATCGATCGTGGCAGGCTCGAAGGGAATGGCCCGCATCGTGATGAAGCGCGCCTCGCCCATGCCGTCCCTCAGCTCCAGCTGCGGAAGGACGATGACCGTCCGCTCGCGGAACGCCCGGTCGATCGCGGTGCGCACCTCGTCGTAGGGCACGCCCCGCACCGTGTGGAGGAAGTCGTGGTCCAGGCCCGCTTCCCGCACGCCCAGGAGCCTCCGTGCGGCCATGTTCATGCTTTGGATCCGGTAGGACCGATCGATCACGCAGATGCCGACGGGCAGCGACCGCAGGGCGAGCTCCGCGATCCGCCGCAGATCCGTCTCGTCGCCGGCCCTCGCTTCCGCGGGCCGCACGGGGGTCTCACCGGCAGCCGTTCTCGCGGCCGGAGCCGCCGAGTGTTTGCCGTTCGCCTGGGCGCGGCCGGCCATGGCGAGCGGCCCGCTCGTGCAGCGGTAGATCTTCCACTTCTTGTTCACCAGCTCGAACGTGGCCTTGGTCGGCCTCGCGGTCTCGGCCTTGCCCAGGAACAGGTATCCCCGTGTCTGGTGGAGGGAGTACGCGAACAGGTCCAGCACCGTCTGCTGGAGGTCCGGCTTGAAGTAGATGAGCAGGTTCCGGCAGGAGACGAGGTCGATCCGGGGAAACGGGACCCCGCGCGAGAGATCCTGCTGTCCGAAGATGATCATCTGCCGCAGCGATTTCACGATGCGAAGACCGTGATCCACGGGCTCGAAGTAGTTTGCCTTGTACTCCGCGGGGAGATTTCGCAGCACCGTCAGGGGGTAGTAGCCGCGTCTCGCGTAGGACACCGCCTCCTCGTCCACGTCCGTCGCGAAGATTCGGATGTTCCACTCCGGCAGCTCGCGTCCCAGCATGCCCGCGAGGAGGAGCCCCATCGAGTACGCTTCCTCGCCCGTGGCGCTTCCGGCGGACCAGAGCCGGAGCACGCGCCCGCGCTCGCGTCCCACCTCGATCAGGCGCGGCATGATCTCGCGCTCCAGCGCGCGGAACGCTTCGGGATCCCGGAAGAACTCGGTCACCTTGATGAGGAAGGACTTGAGGAGCTGGTCGACCTCCGCGGGGTGCGTGTTCAGGTACTCCCGGTACTCCTCGAGGTGATGGGTGTGGGTCAGCGCCATGCGGCGGCCAATCCGCCGGAGGAGGGTCGCCGGCTTGTACTGACTGAAATCGATGCCCCCGTGGTGCGCCAGCACCTGCAGCACCCCGTCCAGCGAGCTCCGGTCCACCGACTCGATCTGCTTCTCGATGGTGGCGCCGCGGAGGATGTCGTGGAGCAGGGGAGCGATCTGCTCCATGTCCGCGACATGGTCCACCGCGGTGGGAGGGAGGGCGGCGGGCATGGAGGGATGGGCCGCGGTCCGGGGATTCTGGATGATGACGCATCCACCATGCTCCTTCACCTCGACGGCGCCCTCGGCCCCGTCGGACCCGGAACCGGTCAGGATCACGGCGATCAGCCGCTCGCCGTAGGATCGGGCCGCCGTGGAGAGGAGGAGATCGATGGAGGGGCACGGCCGGTCGGCGTGGTCCCCCTCCGCGACCACGTTTCCGTCCCGGATCACCACGTGCCGGTTGGACGGGACGACGTAGACGTGCCCGGGCGCGAGCGCGGCCTCCCCGGCGATCGCGATCACGGGCAGCTTGGAGCGGCGCTCCAGGATCCCCGGGAGAAAGCTGGGGCGGCCCGGGTCGAGGTGCTGCGCGAGGACGACGGCGGCGGGGAAATCTTCGGGGAGGCCGGAGACCAGCGTGCCGAGCGCCTCGACCCCGCCGGCCGAGGATCCGACGACGACAAGGTGCGTCGGGTGTGCCTGGGCGCTCATGAGAGATCCGTCGTTCCGGCGACCGTGTTCTTCGGGGAAGTCAACAGGTCGCGCGTCCGCCGCGACAGGCGGCGGCGCAGGCTCGCGTTCTCCTCCAGCGACCGGAGCGCCGCCCAGGCGTAGACCGAGGGCTTGCCACTCTCTTCCATGTCCGGCTTCATGCCCAAGCTCCATCTCTGGCGTGGGCCGTGTCGAGGTTCCACTCGCATCGGGTGAAGACTTGGGTCGAGAGGGCCCGACCGGCCGTGGTGAACCACCGAAACGCTACCATCCTCCGGGGGGGGGGGAAGTGACCCTTGGGAGGTCGCATCGACCGAGATTCCCGGATTTGGTAGGATGCGCCCCGAGCGCCCGTAGCTCAGCTGGATAGAGCGTCTGCCTCCGGAGAATACGAGCGCATCACCTCGCCCGCTCGACCAAGCGTAAGCGCGTCAAACGAATACAAAGAGCCTCCGAGAGTTACCGGCTCGGAGGCTCTGATCGTTTCTAAGCACTCTGCAGGACGTTGAGCACCCTTCCCGGACTCCGCGACCGGAAAAACCGGAAACTCGAGGAGGGATGGGAGGGATGCGGGGCATTCGTTTGGCGAGGCCTACGTTGGAGCGTCTTTTTTACGTACCGTACTCAGACCGCTCCGCATAAGCG
>DASTBC010000034.1 GCA_035712245.1 Candidatus Eisenbacteria bacterium | reverse complement strand
CAGGACGAAGAGTGGTGTCGCCGTCATCACCCACAACATGGGACTCTTCGCCTGAAGCGCCCTGCGAACAGGTCGGATACTGATGACACACACCAAGAGCACATAAACGCCCCAGAGAACGAGGTTCGGAAGGCTCTCTTTTAGAAGGCTCCCATCATGCCGATCAAGAAGCGTGTCGATCAGTCCGAGTGCGGACGGGTTCACGTACCCCCAAGGTCTCTCATCCGGGAAATTGCCTAGGTACCCTCGTGTCCACTCCGGCCCGAGGAGAGTGGGGACCAACACCAAAGCTGCGACCAGTAGTAGGGCTATGGTAGGAACCTTCCAGCTTTGTTCTCGATCCTTTGCCGGCACCACAAGGAGGGCCAAGAACGCGGCGGGAAGGAGCTTGAAGAGAGACCCAGCCACAATGCGTACTGCCGATACGGCCTGACGACCCTGGACGTATGCCGCGAGACCGAGCCAGAGGAGCAATTGCTCGAACCCGGAGACATTTCCGGTCTTGAGATCCCAAATCGACGCGGCGTTAAAGCCAAAGGCGGTCGCAAACGCTAAGGGGATGAGAGGTACCTCGGGCACAATTCGGCGACGCCAGACCTGGAAGAGCGCGAGAATCGCGACTACTTTGAGTGTCAGCCAGATCCATCGCGCTTCGAGTACCGGAGAGAGTGTGAACGGAGCGAAAACGGGGATGGTGATGGGCGGGTAGACGAATGGCATCGCTACGGGCCGGTCAGCGACGTGCGCGAGTTGATCGGGGCTGTACGGGTCGCCACCACTGATCGCAGCCCGTGCAGCGTACCAGTAGGTTTCAAAGTCCCATGGCTGTCTCGCGGAAGTCTGGACAAGAAGCGGAGCAGCCGCGAGCATCGCCACAAGGAGAACGGACTCGGCCAGGGTTCTGCCGAACGTTCCCCCTCCCAATCTAGCTGTGAGCTGCCGGTCCGACTTACGCATGACTCCTCACAGAACTACGGACTTCCGAGTCGGCGGATGATGTCACAGGTACTGAGAAAGTGCGAAGCCCCCAGGGCATTGCCGCACGGGGGGCCTCGGTTGTCGGTTAACTCAGGACCTCTGTGACCTGCGTTCGTCGAAGGCGCTCCCCCTGCGGGGTTAGAGAACAGTCCGCCGAGCACTGGGTAGCCCGTCGCGTGCCCGTGACAAGAACGTGTCATGCATACCCGCAAAACCCGACGAAATCGGCACGCCGGTTGGCGATCACCCCCGCGCAAATCCTTGATATTCCGCAGATGGTGTTCGTTCGCGTTGTGGAAGTTGGTGTCCCCAAGGGGATTCGAACCCCTGTTGCCGCCGTGAAAGGGCGGTGTCCTAGGCCGGGCTAGACGATGGGGACAACCCTGACGGCGCGGGATCGGCAGGAACTTCGAGATCCCGAGCCAACGCGCATCGGAATATAGCCTAACCGAAACACTCCACGCCACTCGCACCTCCCCCCCTTCCCACCATGGCTGTATCGGGTGAAACCGTGGCTGGCTCGAGCCATCGTCTGGGGTTTTCAGCCAAACCTCCGCCTCCATCCCACTTCATAAATCCACCTTAACTTATTATAATTAAATAGCTTAGAAAGGCCGCGACGTCGCGGGCACAAGCCATGCCTTAACCGAAGGTGGGAGTGGGGCAGTGTGCGGAAGACCGGACGTGCGGCGTGGCGCCCGGAACCCTCGACGCAAGGAGGGGCGTATGACCAGGTTGCCGAAGCGGGTGCTCTACCGGATCGCCCTCGCGGGCTCGTCCGTCGTGGCACTCGTCTGGTTCTAGGAGCGGGAATGCTTCTCACGGCCTACATCACGGTGGTGGTCGCGGCGGGCGGCGTCGCGCTGTGGGGCGCGGGCGCTCCCGACCCCACCGTGGGCGCGCTGGCGCTCCTCTTCTGGCTGCTCGCCAACCTGCTCGGCGAGGTGCTGTGGCTGCCGGCGCCCCAGGGGCGCGGCTACCTCAGCATGGCCAACGCGGCGAACTTCGCCACGCTGCTCCTCCTCCCCATCTCCGAGGCGGTCGTGATCACGGCGGCTGCGGGGCTCATCGCGGACCTCGTGTTCCGGAGGAGGAAGTGGTTCCAGGGCCTCTTCAACTTCGCGGCGTGCGCTCTGACCGTGGCGACAGCCTCGATCGTCTTCACGCGCACCGGAGGGTCGAGCGTGAGCATCGACGCTCTCCTCTCGCCGCTCAACGCGATGCCGCTCCTTCTCGCGGGCGTCACCTACTTCCTCGTGAACACATGGCTCGTGGCGGGCGTGGTGGCCCTGGAGGCGCGGCTCTCGGTCTGGCACGTGTGGCGGACGAGCTTCGCGTTCTCCTACGAGCTCGTGGGCGCGGTGGTGCTCAAGCTCCTCGGATATCTCTTCGCGATCCTGTTCCTGACGTGGGGATACATGAGCGCGTTCCTCGCGGTCATCGCCACCTACTTCATCCGTGATGCGTACATCCGGTACGTGTCGCAGTCGGAGCCCCCGGCCCCCGAGGTGCGGACTCCGGACGAGAGAGCCGCATGAAGCTCGCGCGCGATCGGTTCGGCGCCATCCTGATCTTCGTCCTCGCGCTGTCCCTCTCGGGCTGCGGTGACTCTTCGCTCGGCCCGGATCGCGGGAGTGGCAACACCGGCGGAAACGACCCGGGCGCCCAGCCCGCCGGTCCCGAGATCTTGATGATCACCGAAGACCGAGCCAGGTTCGTGAGGCTCAGCTCTGCGGACGGCGGCAACGTGGAGACCGCGAGAGCGCTCCACGTATCGGCCGTCGTCGATGGCGCCGTGGGAGGCAACCTCCAGTGCGGGCGGTTCCTCCTCTCCATCCCTCCGGGCGCGTTCGAGGGCGAGGGCACGATCAGCATGTCGATGCCCGACTCGACGGTCATGGTCGTCGACCTGGAGATCGACCCGGTTGGTCTGAACGACTTCAAGAAGCCGGTGAAGCTCTGTCTCCTCACCGAAGGCACGCGCCTCAGCACGGACGACATCCAGATCTACTGGTGGGACGAGGATTACTCCGAGTGGAAGAGCCTCTTCTGCGACAAGGACCTGAGCGACGACACGACCGTCATTGGTGCGAGTGAGGGACTCCTCACCGACCTGGACCACTTCTCCCGTTACTCGGGTGGAAAGGCCGGCTGGTAGGACTGGGCAGAGCCGAGACCTTCCCCGACTGAGAGGCCGCCGGCCTACCCCTTCCGGCGGCCTCGACTTTTCGCTATCCTCCTTCGCTCCGAACGTCACGAGCCTGCCGCGGGATCCCCCGCGCGCGTGTTTCCAAGGGAGGATCCATGCAGAAGTTCGACGGGGTCGATTTCCTCGAAATCGACAGCCTTTTCAGCGACGAGGAAATCCTCGTGCGCGACTCCGTGCGCAAGTTCGTCGGAGACCGCGTGCTCCCCATCATCGAGCGCCACAACCGCGACGGCACGTTCCCGAACGACCTGGTCCCGGAGATGGCCGAGCTGGGGATGTTCGGCGCCAACCTCCAGGGATACGGCTGCGCGGGCCTCAACAACGTCGCCTACGGGCTCATCATGCAGGAGCTGGAGCGCGGGGACAGCGGCCTGCGATCGTTCGTCTCGGTCCAGGGCGCGCTCTGCATGTATCCCCTCTACGCGTACGGCTCCGAGGAGCAGAAGGAGAAGTATCTCCCGGGCATGGCCAGCGGCGAGATCATCGGCTGCTTCGGGCTGACGGAAGCCGACTTCGGGTCCAACCCGGCGGGGATGCGCACCTCGGCTCGGAAGGACGGCGATTCGTTCGTGCTGAACGGCAGCAAGATGTGGATCACGAACGGAGGGATCGCGGACATCGCGATCGTGTGGGGGCGTCTGGACGGCGTGATCCGCGGCTTCATCGTCGAGAAGGGCACCCCCGGGTATTCGACCAAGGACGTCCACGGGAAGTTCTCGCTCCGCGCTTCGGTGACGTCGGAGCTGACGTTCCAGGACTGCCGGATTCCCGCGAAGAACCTGTTGCCGAACGTGGAGGGGCTGAAGGGACCGCTGGGCTGCCTGAACCAGGCGAGGTACGGCATCGCCTGGGGCGGGCTCGGCGCGGCGATGGCGTGCTACCACGAGGCCTTGGAGTATTCGAAGACCCGCATCCAGTTCGACCGCCCCATCGCGGGGTTCCAGATGGTCCAGGAGAAGCTCGCCTGGATGATCCGGGAGATCACGAAGGGGCAGCTCCTGGCGCTTCAGCTCGGCCGGCTGAAGGACGCTGGCAAGGTGAAGCCGCATCAGGTCTCGCTCGGGAAGATGAACAACGTCGAGGTGGGACTCAAGTGCGCGCGACTCGCCAGAGAGATCCTCGGCGCGAGCGGGATCACGGACGAGTACCAGTGCGGACGCCACATGTGCAACCTCGAGAGCGTGTACACCTACGAGGGAACGCACGACATCCACACGCTGGTGATCGGCGAGGCGGTGACGGGGATTCCGGCGTACAAGTAGGCCCGTCGCCGACGGGAGGCACCGCTCGCGCATCGAGGGCTGACCCCATGCTGCCCGACGTCAATTCCGTTCTGAGGATCTATCTCGGAACCGACGAGAACGGAGGCTATGAGCCTCTGTATCGGGACGAGCGCATGCTCGAAGCGTTTCCGAATACCGTGGCGGAGATGCTGGAGCTGATCGAGCCGTATCTCGCGGAAGACCCGGACCCCGACCGGAACGGCGACCTGCTCCAACAAGCCCACGAGTTCGAAGCCGCGCTACGGCAGCAGTTCCCCGAGCTCGAGCCGGTCATCGCACGGGCCCTGGCCAATCGATGGCACTTCGGCTGGAGCCGTTGACCGCTGTCATGAGCCCTCAGAACGGCAAGAACAGCATCCCCACGTACTCGTGCACCTCCGGCGCGAACTCGTATTCGTAGTACCGCGCCGCCAGCTGCACCTGCACGAACGGCATCGGGATCAGGTCCAGCTGTCCCATGTAGCGCTTCGCGATCGAGCCGCCGGGGCCGCGGTTCGTGTCCATCCAGTCGAACTTGCCGCGGACCTGAACGCCACGGTTGACCCGGTACACGGCCTCGGCGAACGCCGCGTCGTTGTTCACGGTCGCAAAGCTCCCTTCCGTCGTCCCACGGCCGTACTCCCCGAGCAGCGTGAGCGGCCCGAAGGTGCGCGTCAGGTAGAGGGACCAGCGATCGATGCTGGTGCCCTCGGGGAACCCGAAGTCGTCGAACTCGTCGTACCGGTGATATCCGGACACACCCCCCTGGAGCCAGGGATAGCTCCAGGCGACCTTCCCGGTGAATGCCTGTGCCCGCTCCTCGAACGCGCCATCCCCGTTCGTGTACGAGAGCTCGAACCAGCCGTTTCGGCCCGTCGATCCCACGGCGATCCCCGCGTCCTCCACCTGCGAGTCGAACGACAGGAAATCCGCCGTCCGCAGGAACGACGTGTGATCGTCCTGGCGAAGCCCGAACGGGCTCCGGAACTTCCCCACCTGGACGAAGGCGTTGTACGGCAGACCGTGGAAGAGTCCGTACCACTCGCGCGCGAGATACGGCGCGGACGCGGTTCCGCCGCTCTGCAAGTACAGCCCGTGGCTGCCCACGATCGACAGGTAATCGAGCGGCGTCACCGCCACGCGGAGGTTGGCCTGCATCGGAAAGAAGGTCGACGTGGTGAGGGTCGACGCGTCTCCATGGACGTGCGACGCGATGTAGGTGATCCGCGTGTCCACGCCGAGGCGAATCCACTCGTTGAGCTGCGGGTTCACCGTGACGTCCGCCCAGCGATCCTCGGGCTCCATCGAGTGACGGTTCTTTCCGTACGTGAATCCGAAGTCGTTCCGGATGCCGCCCCCGTTGGGATCGAAGTGGCACGAGACGCACTTCGCGCCCTCCCGGGAGGCATAGATCGGAAGCGCGCTCGCGGGTGGAGACGAGAGCACGGAGAGGAGAAAGCCGAAAGCCACACCGAGCGCCAAACGGTACCGGAGCGGGATCATGCTGATTTCCTCCTTCCAGCGAGGGAGTACGCGGGTTCCGGAAGACGAAGCACCACGAGATAGAGGGCGACCGCGGCTCCGGCGAGACCAACCGCCGCGACAGGAAGGAAGCCGAATCGGTCGATGAAGGTGCCGGACGATCCGGCCACGAACGCCTGCACCGGGGCCACGATGGCCGGGATCACCCCGAGGTACGCCGTGTTGTCCTCGTGCGGACTGAACGCCATCGACAGGTTGTAGAGCGCGAGGCGGTCCGCGACGAGGAAGATGCCGAGCACGAACGCGGTCACGTAGTAGGTCGCGGGGTTCGTGCCCCACACGGCGAGCGCCAGGCCGAGGAACAGCGCGCTCATCGCGATCACCGCCACGCGCACGTATCCGAACCGGTCCCCGATCACACCGGTGAGGATGCTCCCGAGCATCTGCCCCCCCATGCACACGGCGGTGTAGAGCGCCGAGTCCTGGGGCCGGAGCGAGAATCTCGACTCGGCGTAGACCGGGTAGAACGTGATCAAGAGGTAGCTCCCCGTCGAGAGGACGAGCGCCCAGAGATAGACGCGCAGGCCGCTCCGGTCCGCGAGGATCTCGCGCGCGTGGCGGAACACGGTGTCGAGGGCCTTCCCAGGCTCCACGGTCGCGCCCGGCTCCTCGCGCACCGGCAGGAAGAAGAAGGCGCCGAGCGTCATGCAAACGCCCGCCACGAGAAACCCCACTGCGTAATTGGCGGGAAACGGCACGTGCGACGCGAGGACACGGCTCGCGACCCATCCCCCGATCGCACCCATCAGGGTCTGGAAGAAGAAGATCGTCCCGAAGGATCGTGCGCGCATGTCGGGCCGGGTGACCTTCGCGATGAAGTTGATCCAGACGGGGATGGTGAAGCCCATGAGCACCCACGAGGCGCCCCAGGTGAGGAGGAAGACCGTGATGTCCACTCCAGGCGTGGGACGGCTCAGGAGCCCGAACCAGATCGCGAGGAACGCGTACGGAATGCCGGTGAGCGCGTGGAGCAGGATCACCGCCCGCTTCCGGTGCGCCAGTCGGCTCGTGTAGTGGGCCGCGAATGGCCCCGAGAACGCGGTGGTGAGGATCCAGACGACCGGAAGCGCCCCGATGACGGTGTTGCTCGCCCCGAGGTGGCTCAGGAACACCGGCAGGATCGCCACCATCGAGATGAGGGCGAGCGAGACACCCCAGAACGTCTCGACCGTGAGGAGCCACGTGACGTTCTTGTAGTGACGATCGAGCGGAAGCGTCACGACGCGAGCGGCCCCGTCCTGTCACCGTCGGCGAGGGACCGGCCGGTCACTTTCGGCCGACCACCATCGAGTTGGGCCCGACGAGCGGAACGACCTGAGTGGTCCGGAAACCCGCCTCCTTCATCCAGCTCGAGCAATCGGCGCCCGTGAAGTCGAAGCCCCCCGGAGTCTCGATGAGCATGTTCAGGCTCATCATGAGCCCGAAGGCGTTCTTCGAGCGTTCGTCATCGATGATCGCTTCGTAGACGATATAGGCGCCGCCGGTCGGGAGCGCCTCGTAGGCCTTCCGGACCAACATCCTCTTCGTGGGCAGATCCCAGTCGTGGAGGATGTGGCCCATGACCACGACGTCCGCCTTCGGGAGGTCGTCCTTGAAGAAGTCGCCCGGCTGGAACGACACGCGCCCGGAGAGTCCGAGACGTTCCACGTACTCCTCGAAGATGGGAGCGACCTCCGGGAGATCGAATCCGACACCCTGCAGGTGAGGATGCGCCATGGCGATCTGGCACACGAGGTCACCTTGTGCCGCGCCGATGTCCACGAATGTTCGATGGTCCTTCCACGGGAACGCGCGCGCCATCGCCAGGATCGCGCCGCGGCTCACGCCCGTCATGGCGGAGAGGAATTCTTTGAGCCGAGCGGGATCCGCGTACAGGATCTCGAAGAGTCCCGGTCCTCCGGACTTGAGCTCGTTCTGGGGCAGTCCGGTTCGAAGCCCCTCGGTGAGATTCGCCCAGAAGGGGTAGAGCCGGTGGTTCGCCATCTCGAGGACTCCGCCGATGTAGGAGGGCTTCTTCCGATCGAGGAAGAGATCGGTTTCGGGCGTATTGGCGTACCGATCGCCTTCGCGAGTGAGGAATCCGAGCGCGACGAGAGCGTCGAGAAAGTCGCGCGCGGACCTCGAGTGGAGCCCCAGCCGCCCGCGAAGCGACTCGAACGACTCCGGCCCCCTGTCCAGCTCCGTGAAGACACCCATCTCCACCGCGCTCAGGAGCACCTTGGAAGCCCAGAACCCGAGCCCCGTCTCGAGAATCCGCTCCGGCGTGACCGGCTGGCCCGGCGATCGTTGCATGTCCATCACGCGCTGCCCCGCTTCGTCGGCCATTTCTTTCTCCTGGTAGTTGAGAGTCGTGCCGCTGGGAGGTGCCCCGCGCCAACCCGACCGGCCTTTGCCCAGTTGCTCCCGGCGCTCGGAACCTCGGACCTGGATCAAGGTACCTCCCCGCACCGGTTCGGCCAAGCTGCCAAACGAAACGCTTCTCGTTAGTCCGCGTACAAGCCGAATTGTTTCAACGGCCCTCAGCCCGAGGCTACCAGCAGCCTCGCTGCTTTCGGATTCTTCATCACGCACTCGCCGTGGAACTGCAGAGCTGCACGAATTCGGTCCGCCAGGGTCCCGTGTTCGAGTGCCCGGGCGCGCGCCGCCGCACGCCGTGCCGGATCTCCCTTGATTCCCAACCCACGCAACGCCGAGAGAACGTCCTGGATCTGCTCTTCCACCTCAGCGTCCGCTGCGGTCTCGGCCTTCGCCTTCTCCCGCTCCTGCGCTTTCTGCGCGAGCCGGGCCTCCTTCGCCAGCCGTGCCTCCTCACGCTTCCGGCTCATGAACTCCGTTCCGAACACTCGCTCCGCCTCGTACTGGTTATGAGTGCTGCAACGGAGCCGGAGCCCATTCACCGTGTCCTCTCGGTTCCGTGGGTCCACGTGATCGAATTCGAGGAAGTTCATGGCGTTGCACCGATGACCGGTCGTTCCCACGAACGTGCACCGGCCCTGATCCCGGTTCCAGACCGCGTGGCGAACCTCGGCCGGGATATATCGGGTTCGCGCTCCCGTACGACGCCTCCGCGGGCCGTTCCCGGTCCCGAACCGCCGCTTCTCGACCTCATCCGTGAGGAGATCGAGCGCCCGCGCCAGGACCTTGGAGGTGTCGCCTGAAGGAATGGCGTGGCTGAGTAGGGCCTGGAGATAACGGATCCGGTCCCTGATCTCCGGCAGGACCAGGAGCGGAACGAGCTGCGGGACCTCGGCGACGATGGGCTTGGGTCCAACTTGCTCCGGAGCAAGTTCACCCGCGCGTCCTGCAACTTGCTCCGGAGCAAGTTGACCTCCGTCCTCACCGGGACCACCAACCCCAACCTGCTCCAGAGCAAGTTCACCTTCCGCCCCTCCAACTTGCTCCGGAGCAAGTTGGGCCTGGGCGCCCGGCCTCACCGGCTGGAAGCAGAGAGCGAGGAGATCTT
>DASTBC010000033.1 GCA_035712245.1 Candidatus Eisenbacteria bacterium | reverse complement strand
GGGGAGCGGCGCCCTCGCCGGCGCGGGTCCCGGACCGGCGCCCGTTATCGGCGATGCGAGACCCGCGAGCGTCATGCCCATGCCGAGCCCCACCCCCGCGGCCGCGAGTCCGCCCGCGGGATTGGCGGCGGCCGTCGGGATCGACGCGCCGAGCTGGTAGCGCTGGTAGCGGTCGAGATCCCCGATCACGCCCATGCTCGACCGCGCATCGAGCGCGCGCTCCACCTGCTCCGGCACCGAGATGTTCACGATCAGGAGCTGCGGCAGGTCGAGCCCATACTCATCGTCGATCCGCGCGAGCACCGCGCGCCGGAGATCCTCCGACAGACGCAGGTAGCTTCCCGCGAGATCCACGACCGAGATCTCCGCCTTCGCCACCAGGTTCGAGAACTCCGCCGCGATGACGGAGCGGAGGAGCACGTCGATCTCGTCGGCCTCGAAGGATCCGTCGGTGCCGACCAGCTCCGC
This sequence comes from Candidatus Eisenbacteria bacterium, assembly GCA_035712245.1. Taxonomy (GTDB): domain Bacteria; phylum Eisenbacteria; class RBG-16-71-46; order SZUA-252; family SZUA-252; genus WS-9. Next base: position 17,847 of record DASTBC010000033.1, on the reverse strand, counting down.
GAGCAGGGCCTGGGGCTTCGACGCCTTCAGCGTGAAGGTCCCGAACCCGCGCACGCGGATCGGGCCGAACTCGGGATCACGCAGGAGCACCGGGTGGGAGGTGCCCCACTTGAGCTCGGTAATCTGCCTCGTGGCAACGAAGTACACCTCGACCTTGAACGGGCTGTTGAACCCATGATCCCACTTCCGCAGGGTCGTGAGAATCGGGACGTTCCTCGTGGCGAGCTCGTACGTGCCGGGCTGGAAGACGTCCGCCACGCGGCCGCGATCGACCAGGATCGCGCACTGTCCGGGGCGGACCACGAGCTTCGCTCCGTTCTTGATCTCGTTCTGGTATCGCGGGAAGCGCCAGACGAGGGTGTTCCGGGTGTCGTCGAGCCACTCGATGATGTCGACGAACTCGGCCCGCAGCTTGTTCACGAAGCCCATGAGTTCCTCCTCGTCCAGAGTTCGGGCGCCCGCCGGGGCGCTGCGTGGGTCATCGCTTCAGGAGATCCGAGAGGAGATCTCCGACGCTCCGCCATCCCTTCATGAGCTTGCGCTCGAAGGTACGGTCGAAACCTCCTGCCGCGTCGCGAGATCGGGCGCGCTCCTCGGCCAGGATCCGCTCGGCCGCGACCATCGCCTGGAGACGCGCGGGGTCGGCGGGCAGGGACCACCCGCCGGAAGCGCCGTCGGACGCCGCAGACCGCTCCAGCCCTCCTCCGAGCACGAACGTGGCGACGTCCTCCATCTCGTTCGCGTCGAGCCACGTGCCGTGGCCGCCGCACCAGTCGAGGATCACGCCGGATCGCTTGCCGAAGTTCTTCCGGAGCATGTTCGCCCCGCACTCGGGACAGCGCCGGTACGCGACCCGCTCCTGCCATGCGGCGCGCCGTTCGTGCTCGGGATGCGTGGTGACGGGACCGACGGCGCGCCGCTGCTCGCGGATTCGCTCGACGAGCCGGTCCATCACGTCCCCCGGTGCCCACAGCCCGAGGCAGAGCGGACACTCGTGGACCCACATTCCACCGACCTGCCGCGCGCCGAGGTCCGGCCGGTCCGGGCACACGGGACATGCCAACGTCACGTCGCTCGTCCGCACGGGCTGGGGGAGGATCGGGGTCCCGCACGCGACGCAGTGCCGGGCGCGCTCCGGGTTCCGCGCGTAGCACTCGGGGCACACCGGCCCGGAGCGCTCCGGCTCGCGCACGACGTGGGCGTTGCAGTACGAGCACGAGCGTTCCGCCTCTCCGACGAGGGCTCCGCAGGCGGCGCATCGACGGACCTCGGCGTCGCGCGCCGTGGGCGGCATCGAGGAGACCTCCTGGCCGCAGCCGCAGCGGAACGTGGACGTGGTGAGGCCTTCCACGTCGTACTGCGCGTGGCAGCTCGGGCATGCGGTGAGCTTCACGGGGCGGTCTCCAGGGAAGGATGCGGATCGTCCCGGGATCTATCGGCCCCGAGGCGGGTCTTCTTGAGACGGCTCGGCGAGCGCAGTACCATGCGAGGGCACCGACGGGGGGATCCATGAACGACCAGGCGATGAAGCGGACGATGTTCCTGCCCATCCTCCTCGGCACCGTCCGCGAGGGCCGGCAGAGCGAGAACGTGGCGCGGCTCCTCCTCGAGCGCGCCGAGGCCCATCCCGAGATCGAGACCCAGCTCTTCGATCCGCGGAACATGAAGTTCCCGATGACCGACGAGGGGCAGGGACTCAAGAGGCTGAACCCCGACTGGCGCGACGCGGTCGTGCGCGCGGACGGGCTCGTCATCGTGAGCCCCGAGTACAACCACGGCTATCCGGGCAGCTTGAAGATGGCGCTCGACATCCTCCTCAGGGAATACATCCACAAGGCGGTCGGTCTCGTCGGCGTCTCCCGAGGACCGTGGGGCGGCACGCGCGTCATCGAGCGGCTGGTGGGGGTCGTGCGCGAGCTCGGACTCGCCGTCACGTTCACGGACCTGAACTTCCCCCACGTCGAGACCAAGTTCGACGGGGAGGGCCATCTCGTCGACGAGGAGATGATTCCCCGGATCGACGCATTCTTCACCGAGCTTCTCTGGATGGCGCGGACGCTCGCCCTGGGACGCGAGAACGTTCCCAGCCAGTACCATCCCCAAGCCGCCGCTCCGGTCTCGGGGACGTGACGGTGCGGACCGAGCACGAGAAGACGGTCGGGGAGTACTACGCGACCTATCCTGAGGAACTCCGTCTCGCCCAGGGAACCTCCCGACTCGAGTTCGAGCGGACGAAGGACATCCTGACTCGGGTGCTCCCGCCCGCGCCGGCGCGCGTGATCGACGTCGGAGGGGCCGCGGGCGCGTACTCGGCGTGGCTCGCCGGGCGAGGCTACGAAGTGCATCTGGTGGATCTCTCGCCGCGGCTGGTCGAGGAGGCGCGCCGCAGGCACGGGAGCGCGCCGGTGCGCATCGAGTCGTTCACGGTGGGGGACGCCCGCGCGCTCCCTCAAGAGGATGGGTTCGCCGACGCGGTGCTCGTGATGGGACCGCTCTACCATCTCACCCAGCGAGGCGATCGCGTCCGCGCGCTCGTGGAGGCGGTCCGCGTCACCCGGCCCGGCGGCGTGGTGGCCGGCGCCGCGATCTCCCGGTACGCGTCGACACTGGACGGCCTCGCGCGAAGGCTCACGCTCGATCCTCGCTTCGTCGCGATCCGGGACCGGGATCTCCGGGACGGCCAGCACCGGAACGAGACGGAGCGGATCGACTACTTCACCACCGCGTACTTCCACCGTCCCGACGACCTCCACTACGAGCTGGCCGAGGCCGATCTCCGTGACGTGCGCGTGTTCGGAGTGGAAGGGCCGGGATGGATCCTCCAGGACTTCGAGGAGCGGTGGGGAAACGACGCCTTGCGGGCGGATCTGCTCCACGTCGCTCGCGTGCTGGAAGAGGAGCCGTCGATCGTGGGGGCGAGCGCTCACCTTCTCGGAGTTGGAAGGAAGATGTGAGAGCCCACTCTTGATGGGAGAAGGAGACCGGCCGTGACCCGATCCACGACGCTCCCCAGCGTGTGTCTCGTCCTCGCCGCACTGGGATTCTCGTCTCCGACCAGCGCGGCTCCACCGGATGCCGCGCTTCGCCATCGGACCGCGAATCCCCTTCGAACCGGCATGGGGCCGCCGAGCCGCACGCCCGGAGAGATCGTCGTCATCGCGGACGGCGCCGCCCTCGAGATCTCGGGGGGAGTGCCGCGCTCTCGCAACACGAACGTCGCGGCCGTGCTCCGTGAGCATGGCCTCGTCCGTGCCCGCGCGCACGATCGCGAGCGCGCAGGCAGCCCCAGACACGCTCGGGCCTGGACGCTCTCGAGCGAGCGGCCGGCCTTCGACCCCGTCGCCGCGGCGAACGCGCTCCGCGCCACGGGGGCGGTGGTGGCCGCGTCGCCGAACTACCGGTTCGGCCTCCACTTCCTCCCGGACGATCTCTACCTCGTCTACCAGTGGTACGTGGACGATCTCAGCTTCGCCGACATCCGGCTACCGTTCGCCTGGGATGTCGAGCGCGGGGACAGCGCGGTCACGATCGCGATCCTCGACACCGGCGTGGATGCGGGTCACCCGGACCTTGCCGCCAAGATGTGGACCAATCCCGACGAGATTGCCGCGAACGGAATCGACGACGACGGGAATGGGTTCATCGACGACGTGAAGGGGTGGGACTTCGGGGTCGGGGACAACGATCCCGCCCCCCAGGCGACCATGGACTCCACGGGAATCGACGTGGGTTTCCACGGGACGTTCTGCGCGGGGATCGCCGCCGCGGGGACGAACAACGGGGAAGGGATCGCGGGAGCGAGCTGGGAGAGCCGCATCCTGCCGCTCAAGATCTCGGAGCCGGACGGCGGCATCACCACCGAAGCGATCGGAGGAGCGTTCCTGTACGCGCTGGACGAGGGCGCGTCCATCATCTCGATGAGCTTCGGCGCGCACGCCGATACCGGAGCCGCCGCCGGCGAGGTGCCCGCGTTCTTCGAGTCCCTGGTCGACCTGGCCACCGCGCAGGGGACGTTGTGCGTGGCTTCGGCGGGAAACGAGAGCGACAGCATCAGCGTCTACCCGGCGGCGACCGACGACGTGCTCTCGGTGGCGGCGACGGACTTCAACAACGAGCGGGCCTCGTTCTCGAACTGGGGACCCTGGGTCGACATCGCCGCCCCCGGGAGCCTCATGTGGTCCACCATCGCCAGGAACTACACGGTCAACGCCGTGAACCAGCTCCTCTACATCCTCGCCTTCGGCTGGGACGGCGTGAACCCGTACATGTACGGCGACGGGACCTCGTTCGCGGCGCCGCTCGTGGCGGGCGTGGCGGGTCTCGTCCGGGCGCGGTACCCGTCGCTCACGCCCGCGCAGATCCGGCAGCACCTCGTCTCCACGGGCGACGTGATCGCGTACGACCTTGCCATCGGGCCGAAGGTGAACGCCTCCACGGCCGTGAGCTCGGTCCCCACCGCGGTGGAGATCGAAGCGACGTCCCCATCCGCGAGACGGCTCCGGGTGACTCCGAATCCATTCCGCGGGGCGGGACGAATCCGGTTCGACCTTCCCGCTCCGGGTGAGGCGAGCGTCGCGATCTACGACGTGACGGGGAGGCTCGTCCGGACGCTTGCCGAGGGCACGCGGAGCTCGGGGCCGCACACCATCGACTGGGACGGCAGAGACGACCGGGGGACACCGCTCGGCGCCGGCATCTACTTCGTGCGCCTGGCGGCCGGTCCGGATGTCCGGAAGGCAAAGGTGGTCGTGATCGGTCCCTAGGCGGTACACTCCCCGGTTCCATGCTGAAGACATCGCCGTTCCATGCCCGCACGGCCCCCCTGGTGCGCGCCCACACCTGGCGCCGCTGGGCGGGGCACCAGATGGCGAGCGCCTACGATCCGCATCCCGACCGCGAGTACGCGGCGATCCGGAACGCGGCCGCGCTCATCGACGTCTCGCCCCTCTACAAGTACCGGATCACCGGGAAGGACGCGATGCGGCTCCTGGACCGGATGATCACCCGCGACATGGCGAAGCTGAAGCCGGGGCAGGTGTACTACACGCCCTGGTGCGACGCTCACGGCAAGGTGATCGACGACGGCACGGTCACGCGCCTCGACGAGGGGTCGTACCGCCTCACGAGCGCCGACTCGTCGCTTCGCTGGTTGCACCTCAACTCCGTGGGCCTCTCCGTCGAGGTCGAGGACCTCTCCGAGCGCATGGGCGCGCTCTCCATCCAGGGTCCGCGCTCGCGCGCCATCCTCTCCGAGGCGACCGGCACCGATCTCGCTCCCTTGAAGTACTTCCGCATGACCCTCGCCACCATCCGGGGGATCTCCGTCGCGGTCTCGCGCACCGGATACACGGGCGATCTCGGCTACGAGGTGTGGGTGGACGCGGACCGCGCGGTGGATCTCTGGGACGCCCTGATGGAGGTCGGGGGACCGCACGGGCTCACGCCCTGCGGGGTCTGGGGCATGGACATCGCGCGGATCGAGGCCGGGCTCATCATGATGGACGTGGACTACTTCTCGTCGCATCACGCGCTGATCGAGTCGAGGAAGTCGACGCCCTACGAGATCAACCTCGGCTGGGCCGTGAGCCCGCAGAAGGGCCCCTACAACGGGCACCGCGCGCTCGCCGAGGAGCGGAAGCGGGGCGCGTCGTGGGGATTCGTCGGGCTCGAGGTGGAGTGGGACTCGTTCGAGGCGCTCTTCCAGGCGCACGGCCTCCCGCCCCAGATCTCGAACATCGCGTGGCGCGCGAGCGCCCCCGTCTACCGCGACGGACGCCAGGTCGGGTACGCCACGAGCGGCTGCTGGTCCCCGCTCCTCAAGAAGTCGCTCGCGCTCGCGCATCTCAAGGCGCCTCACTTCGAGCCCGGCACGGCGGTGAAGCTCGAGGTCACCGTGGAGCACCGGCGCGAGCTGGCGCGTGCCACGGTGCGGAAGCTCCCGTTCTTCGATCCGGAGCGGAAGAAGTCATGAGCGCGAAGCGCTACGACGCCATCATCGTCGGAGGCGGGCACAACGGTCTCGTGGCCGCCGCCTACCTCGCGCGCGCGGGGAGGAAGACGCTGGTCCTCGAGAAGCGTCCCCTCGTGGGTGGTGCGGCCGTCACCGAGGAGGTCTTCCCGGGGTTCAAGTTCTCGGTCTTCTCGTACGTGGTGAGCCTCCTCCGCCCCGAGATCATCCGCGACCTGGATCTCCCGGCTCACGGGCTCCACATCCTCCCGCTCGAGAGCACGATCACGCCGCTCGACAACGGAGACTACCTCGGCTCGTGGGCCGACCCGGACGAGACGCGACGCGAGCTCTGCCGCCATTCGCCGCGCGATGCCGACGCCGCCGTCGTGTTCGGACGGCTGATGCACCACATGGCGATGGCCGTGAAGCCGATCCTCGCGATGGTGCCGCCCGATCCCGCGTCGCTCTCGCCGGGGGATCTCGCAGGGCTGCTCAAGCTCGGCGGCCACTTCCGCTCGCTCGGCGCCGAGCGGTTCCACGCGCTCCACAAGCTCATGACCATGAGCAGCGCGGACTACCTCGACGAGTGGTTCGAGTTCGATCCGCTGAAGGCCACGAAGTCGGCGAGCGGCATCATCGGGACGTTCCTGGGGCCGCGGTCGCCCGGATCCGCGTACGTGCTGCTCCACCACTACATGGGCGAGCTGGACGGCGCCTTCCGCGCGTGGGGTTTCCAGCGCGGCGGAACGGGCGCGATCAGCGAGTCGATCGCGGGCGCCGCGCGCGCCCACGGCGCCGAGATCCGCGTGGACGCCGACGTGGAGCGGGTGCTCACCCGGGACGGCCGTGCCACGGGGGTCGCGCTCGCGACCGGCGAGGAGATCCACGCGTCCACGGTGGTGTCGGGGCTCGACCCTCGCCTCACGTTCACGAAGCTCCTGGATCCAAAGGAGCTGCCGGGCACGCTCGTCGCGGACATCGCGCGGTACAAGTTCCGCGGCTCGTCCGGAAAGGTGAACCTCGCCCTCTCGGGTCTTCCGGAATTCGCCTGCCTGCCCGGACGCGGGCCGCACCTGCGCGGCGCGATCTCGATCAGCCCGAGCATCGACTACCTGGAGCGCGCGTACGACGACGCCAAGTACGGCGAGTTCTCCCGGCACCCCTACATGGACATCGTGATCCCCTCGATGATCGATCCCAACATGGCGCCTCCGGGGAAGCACGTGATGAGCATCTTCGTGCAGTACGCGCCCTACGCGCTGAACGGCGGCTGGAACGACGCCAAGCGCGAGGCGTTCGGGGACTCCGTGGTGAAGACGCTGGCGCGGTACGCGCCCGGGATCGAGTCCTTGATCCTCCACCGCCAGGTGCTCACCCCGCACGACATCGAGCGGATCACCGGGCTCTCCGAGGGGAACATCTTCCAGGGCGAGCTCGCGCTCCAGCAGCTCTTCTTCCTGCGCCCGTCGCCCGAGTGGGCGAAGTACCGGACGCCGATCCGCGGCTACTGGCAGTGCGGCGCGGGGACGCATCCGGGCGGCGGCATCATGGGCGCGTCGGGTCGGATCGCGGCGCTCGAGATCTTGAAGGCGGCGGCATGAGCGGGAACGGCGCGACGTACGACGTCGTGGTCGTCGGCGGCGGCTCGAACGGGCTCGTCGCGGCGGCGAGGCTCGGTCAGGCCGGGCTCCGCGTCCTGGTCCTGGAGCGCGAAGAGACGCTCGGCGGGCAGGGTCGCGTCCTCGAGTTCGCTCCGGGCTTTCGAGCGGCGGCGCTCCGGATGGACGCGGGCTGGGCGCCGGAGCCGATCGTGCGCGCGCTCCGGATGGACGGGCTCGAGCGCGCGGAGCATCCGGGGCTCTCGGTGCAGGCCGAGCCGGGAGCGTTCCTCACGATCCCTGCCGATCCGCGTGCCGCGGCCGAGGCGATCGCGCGACACTCGCCGGCGGACGCGAAGAAGTGGCCCGAGTTCACGGCCCTCCTGCGCCGCCTCTCCGGATTCCTCGAGGCCCTCTATCTCGCGCCGGCTCCCGACATCGGCGCCTCCTCCGCCGGGGAGCTGCTGCCGCTTCTCGACCTGGGGCGTCGCTTCCGCGCTCTCGGCCGCACCGACATGGTCGAGTTCCTGCGCGCGCTCCCGCTCTCCGTGTGGGAGATGATGGACGACCGCTTCGCGTGGGCGCCGCTCAAGGCGGCGGTCGCGGCGGGCGGCATCCAGCATCACCAGCAGGGTCCGCGATCGGGAGGCACGGGGTACGTGCTCCTGCATCACCTCGTGGGCGCGCCGGAGGGAGCCGTGCGCGGCCGCGCTCCCTGGCGCGCCGGACCGGAGGCGTTCACGCTCGCGGCCGAGCGCGCGGCACGAAGGAATCGGGTCACGATCCGCACGGGCGCGGCGCTCGCTCGCATCGAGGTGAAGGACGACGCCGTCCGCGGCGTGACGCTCGCGGGGGGCGAGGAGATCCCGGTTCGCGCGGTGCTCTCCACGGCGAACCCCGCGCGCACGATCCTGGATCACGTGGATCCGGTGTGGCTCGACCCCGAGTTCCTGCACGAGCTCGAGAACGTCCGGCATCGCGGCTGCGCCGCCTACGTGCTCTACGCGCTCGAGTCGCTGCCCGAGATCCCGGGAATCGCTTCGGCGGAGGCGCTCCAGGGCGTGGTCTCGCTGACGCCGGACATCGTCTCCCTGGAGCGAGCCGCGGACGCCGCGAAGTACGGAACCGTATCCGAGAACCCGCACGTCGAGTTCACGGTGCCGTCGCTCCGGTGGCCCGGGCTCGCGCCGGCGGGGAAGCATGTTCTGGTCGCGAAGGCCCAATACGCGCCGTATCGCCTGCGCGACGCCGCCCCGTGGCACGATGCGCTTCGCGACTCGCTGGCCGATCGCGTCACCGCGGCGATCGCGGCCGTGTCGCCCTGCTTCCAGTCGCGGATCGTGGCGTGCGTGGCGCTGAGCCCGCGCGACCTGGAGGAACGGTTCCATCTTCGGGAAGGAGCGACGTCGCACGGCGAGCTGGGGCTCGACCAGATCCTCTTCATGCGCCCCGTGGCGGGGTGGGGGGGCCACAAGACGCCGATCGGCGGACTCTACTGGGGAGGGTCGGGCACCCATCCCGGCCCCGGCGTGCTGGGCGGCGGAGGATGGCTCGCCGCGAAGCGAATTCTCCGAGACCTGAAGCGAACGTGATCCGGCCGCCCCATGCGGGCGCGGCTGGAGACGCGAGGAGCAGCACCATGGCCGACTACCAGCGCACCACCACGACCTTCGTCCGGGGCTCGCGCACGCTCCCGCGCGAGTGCTACACCTCGCCCGCGCTCCTCGAGGAGGAGCGCGAGAAGATCTTCGCGCGGGGATGGAATTGCGTCGGCCGCGCCTCGCGCGTGGAGCACAAGGGGCAGTTCTTCACCAAGGAGATCGCGGGGGAGTCGCTGATCGTCCTCCGGGACCGGAACGGAGACCTCAAGGCGTTCTTCAACATCTGCCGCCACCGCGGGACGCGGCTCTGCCGCGAGGAGTCGGGGCGCTTCGGCGAGACGATCCAGTGCTCGTACCACGCCTGGACCTACTCCACCGACGGACGCCTCGTCGGGGCGCCGCACATGCAGGAGGTCGCGGAGTTCGACAAGTCGGAGTACCCCCTCCACCAGGCCGCGATCGCGGAGTGGGAGGGCTTTCTCTTCGTCACCATCGAGCCTCGGCCCGCGCCCTTCGAGACGGCCTTCGCGGATCTCCGCACCCGCTTCGCACGGTTCCACCTTCCCGGGCTCGCCGTGGGGCACCGTGTCCGCTACGACGTTCGCGCGAACTGGAAGCTCGTGTTCCAGAACTATTCCGAGTGCCTCCACTGTCCCACGATCCATCCGAAGCTCGCGACGGTGCTTCCGTACCAGAGCGGCGCGAACGATCTCACGGAGGGACCGTTCCTGGGCGGGTACATGGAGATCCGTCCGCCCAACGTGAGCGCGACGATGAGCGGGCAGGCGTGCGGACGGCCGGTGAGCGGAGATCTCTCGGAAGACGATCGCAAGCGCGGGTTCTACTATTCGATCATGCCGAACCTGCTCCTGAGCCTCCATCCCGACTACGTGAACTACTACCTGATCGAGCCCGTCTCGGTGGACCACACGGTCGTCCACTCCGAGTGGCTCTTCCATCCCGACACGCTCGCGGATCCCGAGAATCGCATTCAGGACGCGATCGAGTTCTGGGACCTCACGAACCGTCAGGACTGGGACATCGTCGAGCAGAGCCAGCTCGGTGTCCGGTCGCGGCGATACGTGCCGGGACCGTACTCGCCTCGCGAGAGCGTTCCCGCGGCGTGGGATCGCGAATACCTGAGGCTCATGGGCCGAAGCTGAGCCCGGACAGGACTCGCCCCGGTACACTTCAGTAGCACGCTCCCTACTACCACCGAACCGTTCGCGAGACGGACGGGATGCCGGACACTGGGGCGCGTTCCCACCGTCTCCCGGCGCTCCCCCCTGGCCCGGGCCCATGCAAGGAGGCGCCCATGAACTCCTTCCCGGCCCTGCTCGTCGCTCTGTCGATTCTCTCCGCTCCCGCGATCGTGTCCGCCCAGTCCTTCGAGATCGTCCCGACCCCCAATCCGAACCCGGAACGGACCTTGTTGCGAGGCATCGCCGGCTCCTCCGCCGAGGACGTCTGGGCGGTGGGCGACTCCCGCGTGACCGACGTCCTCGACCGGCATCTGGTGCTCCACTGGAACGGCCTCGGCTGGACGGAGACGGCGGCGCCTCAGGTCAACGACGCCCAGCACATGCTGTGGGACGTATCGGCACTGGCGCCGGACCTCGCCTGGGCCGCGGGACTCTATGCCGAGGGCGCGGGACTCGCCAGCGGGTACGTCCTGCGCTGGGACGGCACGCAATGGTCCCTCGATTTCCACCACGCAGGATGGGCGATCTTCGACATCTGGGCGATCGGTGCGGACGACGTCTGGGCGGTGGGCATCACCAATGATGCGCTCACGAAACCGCCGCTCGCGCTCCACTGGAACGGATCCAGCTGGACCCGCATCGATCCTCCCAAGGTCGGAAACCGGGACCAGGACCTCGAAGCCGTGCACGCCAGCGCCTCCGACAACGTTTGGGCCGTGGGAAGCTACCGGAACATGACGTCACTCTCCTATCTCGCCTACGTGGTGCGCTGGAACGGAAGCCGGTGGGATCACGTTCCGCTCGCGACGCCACCGAACGTGTGGCCCGTCGACGTGTGGACGTTCGGACCCAGCGATACGTGGGTGGCGACCGACGTGGGGAGCGTCTACCACTGGAACGGAAGCGGCTGGACCGAGCACGCGGCTTCGGTCGGCTCGTTCGCCGGCATCGCCTCAGACGACCTGTACGGGCTCGCCAACAACACGGTCCAACACTGGGACGGGACGGCGTGGAGTGCCGTCCAGGAGCTGGCCCTTTCCGATCCGGCGTTCCGGAATGCGGCCGCGGTCCTTTCGGATGGAACCATCTGGGGAGCCGGACGGACCATCGAGGCGAACGGCGACATGAGGTCTCTGGCGGTCCGCGGTGGCTGGACTCCGGTCGTGTCGGGTGTGAACGAAGCGTCGCAGAGTCCGCACGGAGTCTCGCCGGCGCTGCCGAATCCCTTCCGTCACGAGACGGAAGTGCGGCTCTCCCTCGGACGCGAGGAACCGGTCTCCATGGCCGCGTTCGACGTCCACGGACGGCGCGTGGCCACGCTCCACGAAGGAACCCTCCCGCAAGGCATCCACCGGATCCGCTTCCACGCCGCCGGTCTCCCGAGCGGGCTCTATCTGATCCGGACTTCCGTCGGGGACCGGACCCTGGTTCGACGGGCTCTCCTCGTGCGCTGAAGCCCGCGTCCTGTAAAAACTTCGCGGCGCCCGGCCGTATTTACACGTCCTAGGGCCGGGCGCCGCGGCCCGGCGCGTCCCGGTCGGCCGCTCCCGGCCGAAACCCACCACTCCTTTCGGCACACTCTTCGCATCATCCCTCGAGCCTGAGCATGGAGCGACGCCAGCGCTTCGCCCCGCTCCGGACCAACTGCCGGAACCGAGTGAAACGATGCGCCGACTACCGTGGGCCCTGGCCCTTCTTCTCTTCGCTTCGCCGCCGGCAGGAGCCGCCACCCCTTCCGTGAAGGTGGAGGTGCTCGGGGTCGAGGGCGCCCTCGAGAAGAACGTCCGCGCCTCGCTCAGCATCAACGACAAGGATCGCCGCAAGGACGCCACCGAGGCCGAGCTTCGCCATCTCCACTCCCGCGCGGAGGAGGAGATCCGGCGGTCCCTCCAGCCGTACGGCTACTACCGTCCGTTCGTTCGCTCCGAGCTCGTGACCGAGAAGCGCTGGATCGCGCGGTACGAGATCGAGCCGGGTCCGCCCGTCATCATCGATTCCCTCACGGTTCAGGTGACGGGCGAAGGCGCCGCGAACCCGAAGTTCCAGGAGATCGCCCGGTCGTTCCCGCTCCGGCGCGGCGACGTGCTACTCCATCCCGAGTACGAGCGGGGCAAGGTCGCCCTCGAGAGCTACGCCGCCGAGGGAGGCTATCTCGACGCGCGGTTCACGACGAGCCGCATCACCGTGGATCTCGCGCGCTACGCCGCGGCGGTCGTGCTCCGGTTCGACACCGGCCCGCGCCACTACTTCGGTGAAGTGACGTTCGACCACGACGTGCTGAAGCCGCACCTGCTCCGGCGCTATCCCAACTTCCAGGCGGGAGAGCCGTTCGACTTCCGGAAGCTGCTCGATCTCCAGACGGATCTGAGCGCCACGGGGTACTTCACGAGGGTCGAGGTGAAGCAGGCGGAGGAGGACGCCGCGCACCGGATCGTCCCGATCGACGTGAGCCTCTCCCCGGCGCGGAAGGTGCGCCTGACGGGAGGCGTGGGATACGGCACGGACGACGGGCTTCGCCTGCGGGGTCTCGTCGAGCTGCGGCGCACGAATCGGCAGGGACACCGCGCGCAGCTCGAGGGGGTGTGGGGCCAGCTCGAGAAGAAGGCGGGGGTGCAGTACTTCATCCCCTGGCCCAACCCGCGCACCGACGTCGCGACCTTCTCCACGAGCTATCACGACTTCGAGATCCAGGCCATCGACACCCGGATCTTCCAGACGGGAGCGAGCGCGAGCCGGCTGCTCGGGAAGTGGCGCGCGACCCCGGCCCTCTCGTACCGGCGGGAGAACTACCGGGTCGGCGTGGACGAGGGCATCGTGAAGACGCTGATCCCGGAAGGAACCTGGAGCCGCGTGCGCTCCGACGATCCGCTCCAGACGTGGTGGGGGGACCGTGTCTCCCTGAACGTGCGCGGAGCGCATGAACGCGTCGTCTCGGACGTATCGTTCCTGCAGGGGCGTCTCGACGGAAAGCTCATCCAGTCGTTCGGGGATCGCGGCCGCGGCATCGCGCGGTTCGAGGTGGGCGCGACGAAGACAGGGGACTTCCGGGAGCTTCCCGCCTCGCTCCGCTTCTTCACCGGCGGCGCGAACAGCGTCCGCGGGTACGGCTACAACACCCTCGGGCCGCGCGACGTCAACGGCGACGTGATCGGGGGACCGTATCTCCTCGTCGGAAGCCTCGAGGCGGAACACCGGTTCCTGCCGCGCTGGGGTGCCGCCGTGTTCTTCGACATGGGAAACGCCGTGAACTCGTTCGGCGATACGCTGCAGCGCGGCGCCGGCGTGGGCGCGCGGTGGGTGTCTCCCGCGGGTCTCGTCCGGGTCGACTTCGGATGGGGTCTGGATCGTGAGCGCACGCCGCTCACCGTTCACATCTCCCTGGGACCCGAGCTATGAAGCGCTCCCGCCGGATCCTTCTCGCCGTCACCAGCGTCGCGATCCTCGCCATCCTCGCGGCGGCCGGCGGATGGTGGGTCCTGTACACCGAACCCGGCGCGCGCTGGGGATTCGAGCGTCTGGGCGGTCTCCTCCCCGGCAAGCTCGACGTGCGCGAGCTTCGTGGACCGCTGCACGGGCCGCTCATCGCCCACGACTTCACGTACCGCGACGAGCGGATCGAGATCACCGCGGAGCGGATCGAGGTGGACTGGGAGCTTCGCGAGCTCCTCCGCCGCCAGTGGGACATCCACCGGCTGCGCGCGGACAACGTCCGCGTGCTCCTCGGCGCTTCCGGAGACACGCCGGCGGAACGGGACTCGCTCCGGGGCGCGCTTCCCGACCTCAACCTCCCCGTGAACATCATCGTGCGCGACGGCCTCTTGACGAACCTGAGCCTCACCACGCCGGGAAACGACTCGAGCCTCGTGATCGATCGCGTCGCCGTGCGCGCGCGGAGCCTGAGGGGGGACAGCCTGCACGTGGATCACTTCCTGGTGAGCTCGCGCGCGCTCGATGTGGACTTCTCGGGCGTGGCCCTCCCGCGCGGCGCGTATCCGCTCGCCCTGCGCGGCAGCTGGGCGTTTCGGCCCGCCGGCCGGCCCGAGATCGTGGGAACGGGCACGGTCGCGGGAACCCTGGACACGCTTCGGGTGGTGCAGGCGGTCTCGAGTCCCGCCGCTCTGCACGTCGACATGCGGCTCTTCCATCCGCTCCGGGACCTCCGCTACCAGGGGGACGTGCGCTTCACGGATCTCGTTCCGCGCCGGATCGACGCGGCGTGGCCGGAGGGGAGGTTCTCGGGAGACGTCACGCTCGAAGGCACGATGGACGAGCTCGCGAGCCAGGGGACCGTCCGGGGAGCCGTGGAAGCGCTCGGCGGCGCCGCCGTCGCCGACTTCCGCGTGCGACGCGACCGGACCCTCTGGCATCTCGACCACCTCCTCGTCACGCGCCCGGGAATGCCCGGGAGGCTCACGGCGCACGGCACGGTGGCAGCCGACACGAACGCGACGAGGTTCGAGCTCCGGACCGAATGGGCCGCTCTCGGCTGGCCGCTCACGGGCGAGCCGCTCGTCACGAGCGAGCGCGGGACGGCGACGCTCGAAGGATCGCCGCGCGAGTTCGACCTCGACCTGCGCGCGCTCCTCGCGGGGCGCAATCTCCCGCCCGGCACCTGGACGCTCGACGGCCGCGGCACTCGCGGGCGGCTCCAGGTCCGGACCGTGATCGCGGATCTCTTGGACGGAACGATCACCGGCACGGGCTCGGTCGCTTGGGAGCCCGGGATCCGGTGGGATCTGCGATTCGAGGGGACCGGCATCGATCCGGGTTCGGTGTGGCCGGCCTATCCGGGCAGTCTCGCCTTCGCGGGCGAGAGCCAGGGGACGCACGGTCCGGCGGGACCCTCGGGACGGATCCTCGTGAGCCGGCTCGACGGCACGCTTCGCGGGCAGCCCGTGGCGGGCATCGGCACGATCACGGCGCGATCGGGGCAGTACGCGATGGAGGCGGCCTCACTGCAGTACGGCCCGAATCGGGTCGAGGCGAACGGCGGCTTCGGCAGGAGCTGGAGTCTCGACTGGCGGCTCATGGCGCCCAAGCTCGGCGCCGCGTTTCCCCAGGCGAGCGGATCGGTCGATGCACAGGGGAGCGTCCGGGGATCCGGGCGCCGCCCGCGCGTGACCGCGAGCGTGACGGGAGACTCGCTCTTCTTCGGCCGCGCCTACGCGCGCGTCCTCCGCGCCGAGGCGGACGTCGACCTCGCGCCCGGCGGTCCGGTCCGGATCGACGCGCTCGCCACCCAGGCCGGCCTGGGTGCGAGCACGGCCGATCGCGTGTCGCTTCGCGGGACCGGCACTCGGGAGCAGCACGAGCTGCGCGCCGCCGTGGCCACGCGTGCCGACAGCACGGTCGCGGTTCTCGCCGGAGGGTTCCAGGGCGATGCATGGAGGGGGCTCCTCCGGTCCTTCGATCTCGTGCACCCGCGCGCCGGAACATGGGCGCTCGCGAGCCCGGCGCCGCTCGAGTGGGACGAGGGACGTGTCGCGCTCTCCGGATTCGAGTGGCGGTCCGGCGTGTCCCGCCTCACTCTCGAGGCCGACTGGAGTCCCCGTGGACCGTGGAGTCTGGACTCGCGGGTGGAGCAGGTCGATCTCGCGCTCCTGGAGCCCGCGTTTCCGCCGAGGCTCCGGCTCCAGGGATTCCTCGGCGGTCACGCGACCGCGAGCCGAGGCGAGGACGGCAGGATCTTCGCGGACGTGGATCTCACGCCGGGTCCCGGAATCATCCTCCATCACACCGCGACCGGGCAGTGGGTGCCGACGCGATTCGAGAACGCCAGGCTTCGCGTCGTCACGGACGGGAGCCGGGTCTCGAGCACGGTCGCCGCGGATCTCGTGAACACGGGAACGGTGCGAGGGGCGCTGGGGATGCCCGCGCGGGCGATGGCGGATCCGTCCGACGTTCCGCTCGACGGTTCGCTGAACGTTCATCTCACCAATCTCGCCGTGCTCCAGGGATTCACGTTCGAGCTCGGATCCACGGCCGGAGCGCTCGACGCGGATCTCCGGATCGCGGGCACGCTCCAGCGCCCGTCCCTGTACGGACCCGTGTCGGTGCGGAACGGGAGCGCAAACCTTCCGCGCTTCGGGCTGGCGATTCGAGAGCTGAACGCGCGCGCCGTGGGGAACGAGAACGGACGCCTCGACGTGAGCGGCTCGATGCGGTCCGGTCCCGGCACGATGACGTTCGACGGAACCGCCGCGCTCGGGGCCTCGGGGAAGCCGATGGCGAGGCTCACGCTGCGCGGCGACCGCTTCCAGGCCATGAACACGGACGAAATGGAGTTCCTCGCTTCCCCCGACCTTCAGGTCGCGCTCGACGGCAACCGGCTCAACGTGACCGGCCAGGTCACCCTTCCCGAGGGGGAGATCGAGGTCGGGCAAGAGGACAAGCGCGGCGTGGTGCGCCCGTCCGAGGACGTGACCTACACCGAGAGCGATACCCTGGAAACGGGACCGCTCGAGATCCACTCGAGCATCCGCGTGATTCTCGGAAAGAACGTGGTGGTTCGCGGGTTCGGGTTGGAGGTGAAGCCGTCGGGCAGCGTTCTCGCGGTCGAGGAGCCCGGGCTGCCCATGCTCGGCACCGGGCAATTCGAGATCGAGGATGGTACGTACACGATCTACGGACAGGCCCTCGAGGTGGAGAACGGCAGTCTCATCTTCGGAGGCGGGCCGATCACGAACCCCGCCGTGCGCGCGCGCGCGTCCCGTCGCGTGGGCAGTGTGGTCGCCGGGTTCGACGTGCGCGGCACGGTGATGCGTCCGGACGTGCGGCTCTTCTCCGAGCCTCCCATGGGCCAGAGCGAGGCCCTCTCGTACATTCTCTTCGGCAAGCCGATCGAGCGCGGCTATCTCTCCGAAGGACAGATCGCCAGCACGCTGGCCACGACGCTCGGGGTTCCGGGGACGAATCTGCTCGCGCAGGGCGTGGCGTCGGAGATCGGGATCGAGCAAGCGCAGATCCAGGTGGGGAACTCGCTCGAAGAGACTTCGGTGAGACTGGGCACGCGGATCTCGCCGCGGCTCTACGTGAGCTACGGCATGGACGTGTTCGAGGCCGAATCGTCCATCCAGCTCCGCTACATCCTGAATCGCGTGTTCACGATCGAGGCCGAGACCGCGGATCAGAACCGGGTCGACGTGCTCTACACGATCGAGCCCTGATCGCCACAGCAAAGGCCGCCCCGGCTCAGCCCGGCGGGCGGTCCCACGCGTAGAGCGGCACGTCCTCGTCGTCGCCGGGAACCCGGATCGTCTTCTCGTAGCGCATTCCGATCGACTCGAGGACCCGGATCGACTTGTGGTTCGCCGCAGAGACGATCGCGACGAGACGATCCATCCGGAGCGTCCTGGTGGCGTACTCGAACACGCCACGCGCGGCCTCGAGCGCGAGCCCCTGCCCCCGGTGCTGCGGAAGCACCGCGAACCCGATGTCCACGTCCTCGAGCGTCTCGCGCCGGATGAGGCCGCACGTGCCCACCGGCTCCCCCGTCG
>DASTBC010000032.1 GCA_035712245.1 Candidatus Eisenbacteria bacterium | reverse complement strand
GTGTGGAGCCTGGCGAGGACGCCGGGAGAGGCCGAGCGCCCGGTCGTGGCGCAGGCCACGGCTCAGCCGAGTGTGCCACCGCCCACGACGGACACCACGATCACGCCCGCCGCGACGCAGCAAGCCGCGCCGAGCGCGGCGACGCCCGCCGCCACTGCGACTCAGGCGGCGGCGCCGGCCGTGAAACCGACGGCTCCCGCCGCGACCCCGCGCAAGACCGCGACCCAGGCTTCACGAGACGCCACCGCCGCGGCGCAACGGAGGGAGGCATCCAAGACCGCGACCGCGTCGGCGCAGCGGAAGGCGATGCAGCCGGCCGCTCCGGCCGCGAAGCCGGAGCCTCAGCCCGCTTCGTCGATTCTGGGGACGCCCGCTCCGACGCCGGTGTCCGTCGATCCGCCGAAGCCCGCGGCGGCACCTGAACCCGCGGCGGAACCTGCTCCTGCGGCGCCCGCACCAGCGGCGGAGGAGAAACCGGCCGAGGGATCCGGCTCGTCGACGCCTTGACCGGCGCCGGCAAGCCTCAGATACGGGAGGCGGTGTCGAGCTTCGGGAACGCCCGGACCTGACCCAGCGCCCAGTCGAGCGCGAAGTCGGCGACTTCCTCCCACCGTGGCTCCGCGATGAGGTAGTGCGTGCGGCCCGGGAACTCCTTGAACTCCGTGATCGCGGGCGAGCTCCGGTACCGCTCGTAGTTCGTCCGGTTGAGCCGGGCGGGCATGATGTGGTCCACCTCGCCCGCGATGAAGAGAAGCGGCGCGCGATCGCGCTGGAAATCCACGCGCCCGAGCGGTGACAGCGCTCCGGATGCGAGAACGCGCGATTCGGGAACGACCTCCTTGTCGTACGCCCGCCGCTGTTCGTCCAGGGGAAGTGTGTGGACGAACGCGTACTGGAATTCCTTGAAGGACATCAAGTAGGGCTCCGTGCGCGGCTTCAGGGGATTGAAGACCGGCCAGAGCGACCGAAGCGCCGAGAGCTGGATCGGCGGGACGCCCGCGGGCGGCACCGAGTCGATCGCGACCGCGGCCGCCGCGACATCCCGCTGGACCAGGAGCTGCGTCAGGAATCCGCCGAACGAATGGCCCATGACGATCGGCTTCTCGGGGAGCGCGCGGAGGATCTTCAGGTGATGCTCGAGCACCTCCCCGAGCGTGAGCCGTCCGGTCGCGGGATCGGGATGCCTCTTCCTCAGGACCTCGACCGGCTCATCGCGCAACGGGTACTCGATCGCGAGACAGCGGTGGCCCTTCGCTTCGTATCGCCGCACCCACCCGTCCCAGCTCCTCTTCGTGACGAAATTGCCGTGGACCAGGACGATCGTGGGATCGGACATCGAGTCCTCCTCTACGCGGGCCGGTACGGGACTAAAGTCACCAGGGTATTCGTTTCCGGTCGTGGAAGAAACCCCCGGTCGGCCCCGCGGCAGGCAGCGTCGCCAGCCAGACGATCGTCTCGGCCCCCTTCGTGACGTCTCTCGGCGCCGAATCGCCACCCATGTCGGTTCGCACCCATCCCGGATCGACGCAGTTGACCCGAGCGCCGGGAAGCGCGGCCGCGAGCATCACGGTGATCGCGTTGAGCGCGGCCTTCGAGATGGAATACGCGGGCGCATAGGTGGTCATCGAGGAGATCTGCCCCGCTCCCGACGAGACGTTCACCACGCGCGGAGCCTTGGATTTCCGGAGCAGATCCGCGACCGCTTGGGTCATGAGGAGCGGCCCCAGCGCGTTCGCCCGGCAGGTGGCTTCGAAGACCTCGCGCGAGGTCTCGAGGATGCTGACGCCCTCGTCGAGGAGGATGGCCGCGTTGTTCACGAGGACATCGAGGGCCCCGAAGCGGTCTCGAATTGCGCGCGCGACGGCATCGATGGATCCGGGATCCGCGACATCCAACGGCAGGCCGACCGCGCGTGCGCTGACCTTGGAAGCGGCGGTGCTTGCCGAGGACTCCTCTCGCCCGGTGGCGATCACCAGGTATCCCTGAGCGTCGAGCTGCCGCGCCACTTCGTGGCCGATGCCGCGTGTGGACCCCGTTATGAGGGCGATACCCATCACATATGATCTCCTCGTGGCCATGGTTCCGTATGGCACCAGGAACAGTATGTACCTTCGTGAAGCAGGGACGATATCGCCATCGGACGAACTTGACACCGCTGGCACCCGGAACGATCCTGGGGCGATTCCCGCCGCCCGAATGGAGCCGAAATGTCCGCGACCGACCGCCGATGCCTGTTCCGACGCATCACGAACGGGATGCTCCTCACGAGCCTCCTGAGCCTCGGTACGGCTGGGCCCACCCACGCCATCACGCTCGAGTTCGGTTGGCCAGTACCCGTCCGTGCGTCCGTAGTCAGGTCCATTGTCGAGGACAGCATGCGGGTCACGACACGCTGGGACGCCGTTCTCGAGGCCACGCCCTATCACGACGAGCTTCGGCTCCGGTCGGAGAAGACGGAGCTCCTGCAAATTGGCGAGGTCGGGAGGGACACGGACCTGGACCTGTACGCCAAGGCCGTGATTGCCAAGGTGCCTCCCATCATCGTCTCTCGCGAGGGCGAATACCTACGGGTCTCGGGAATGGACGAGTACATGGGCGAGATGACGGAATTCTTGACGGGTGAGTTCACGAGGACGAGGTCCTCGGGGTCCACGATCGACTCGGCTCTGGCCGCGTTTCCTCTTGCCAAGGTCGCCGCTGGGGTCGAGGCGAATGCGAATGAACATTGGAACCTGTGGATGGAGAACTGGGTCGGCCTCGAGATGCAGCCCGGGCGGGAGGTGGCCGTGACGATCCCGCAGCAGTTCGGACCGATCACCGTGCCCGTGAAGGTCTCGGCACGGCACCTCGGCACGGCGGCGCTGGACTCCGAGTTGGTGTGGCTGGAATTCGAGACGACGTATGAGGGCGACGCCGCAACCAAGGCATTCGAGGGCGCAGGCCGTCAGGCGATGCCGGAGGAACGGACCTTCCGGTCCATTCGGCGCGTGGACCACATGAAGGGCGCGTTCGAGACCCGAACCGCACGGCCGAGCTACGCTCGATTCAACATGGAGTTCGAGGTCGTGGGTTCGGACGGTTCACGCCGCACCATGCCCACCACGACCGAGTACTTCTTCGAGTGGATTCCCCCGCTCGGTCGCACCGAGCGTCGGGATCCGATGCCGGATTCGGCCGTGGCGTGGTATCGACAGGGCCGGCTGCAGGACGTGTACGACGTCCTGTGGAAGGCGGCGGCGGAAGGCTCGAGAAATCCGGAAGTGCATGCCTATCTTGGCGAAATTTATCGGTACTGGGAACGGCCTGGGGAGGCCCTGGCTTCAGCTCGGCGGGCGCTCGCGCTCGACGCGAGAAGTGGCTTCGCGCACCAGGTCATGGCCGATGTGCTCCACCCCAGATACGGATTCTGGTACCGGACGAATGCCGACTCGGGCTGGGCACATCTCATGGCTGGGATCGCATGCGACTCCACGGACGAGAATCTCTGGCTGGACCTGTACCTCCTCGCCCTGGAGCGCGGCCGAACGGATCTCGCCCAACAATCACTCCGCACCCTCATGGGGGCCCGGTTCTTCACGCTGGCCGCGCTCGCCTACGCGCGCTGGATGGTACAGGCATTGCCGCAGCGGTCCCTACTTGTCACGAACGGCGATATGGACACCTACCCGCTCTTGAGTTTGCAGGAGGTGGAGCGACTCCGTCCGGATGTCGCCGTCGTCCATACCTCGCTCCTTCGATTGCCGTGGTACGTGCGCCACATTCGGGATCGGTACGGGGTCGCTCTGCCCTGGAGCGACGCCCAGCTGGACTCGCTTGCCTCGTGCTGCGAAGAGCCCCGCGTCGACCTCTCGGCTCGGATCCTCGAGGGCTGGGCGGACATGAAGAACGCGGGCAAGCTCGAGACTCCGATGCACGTGAGCATCACCGTGCCTCCGGATAACCTGCCCTCCAGTCTTCATCCGGGTATGTGCCTGGTTGGAGCGACGTGGGAGTATCGAGGGGGCACCGCGCCCGACGTGGACACGACCGCCGTGCGTCTAAGCCTGGAGGCGCTGCGTCTCGCGGACCTGCGTGGACCGATCGCGAGCCCTCGACACAGGAGCCCTGTGGTGCATCGAAGCGGCATCGTCGAGAACCCCGTCTGGTGCCGGCTTCGGTATGCCGAGCAGGCCATTGCGTCAGGACGCCGGAAGGATGCCGAGCGGGAGATACGGCGGGCGCGGTCGGACGCCAAGACAATCGGCGTCGA
>DASTBC010000031.1 GCA_035712245.1 Candidatus Eisenbacteria bacterium | reverse complement strand
GCTTCAGCTCGTGACGCGGGAGCTCGAGCGGGCCGTGAGTCCGGTCGGCGCGAGCAGCACGGTTCTGGCGGTGCTGAGGCGCATCTGGGACGTCTGATCCGGCGATGAGATCGATCGAGTCTCCGGATGGCGTGGAGCGCGGAAGGGTCGTTGTGTTGAAGTAGCGTTCAGGAACTCAGGAACGGTTCGGGGTACAAGACATCATAAGAACATCGTCCATCCCTGCCGGGGGAGTCTCCTGGCGCCACGCGCGTCGTGAGGTAAGGACATGAAACGCTATGCGTTAGCTGCCCTCGCCGCCGCAACGGCAACACTCCTTCCCGTCGTTGGAACCTCCCCCTGCCGGGCCACCGAGATGCCGGCCGCCGAAGACCCCATCCCCACGGGATACGCGGTCACCTCGGTGCTCGTCACCAGCACCAACATCGCCACCTCCTTCGCGAACTTCCAATCTCCGGGCTCTCTCGGCTCGCCAACCTGGACCGGCTACGTCGGTGTCTTCGGCGGGATGCTCGGAGTCGGGCTCGGCGGCGCGATGCTCGTCGACGACGACGCCGGCGACGAGGCGCCCATGCTGGGAATCGCGAACATCCTCGCGGGCTCGGTATCGATGATCGCCGGAGCTTCCTCGCTCGTCCGGGCGAAGCGACCGATCGAGATCGGGCAGGCGAAGTTCGACGCCGGCCCGCTCGCGATCAGGGCGGGCGTCCTGACGCGCCCGCTTCCCGCCGTGGGCTTCACGGCGAGGTTCTGAGGATCACCGCCATTCGCAGACCGGTCCGATGTTCCGTCCCTGGTTGACCGCGGTCAGCGTGGAGTTGAGTCGCGCGAGATTCCCCCGCGCCGCCCGGAGCGTCCGATCGGTCAGCGCGGCGAGGTCCCGCAGCATCGTCGCGCCGGGGAAGCTCACCCGGGTGTCCAGGTCCAGGCCGATCTCCGTGCGACCCGCGGGGGTGAGATTCAGTTCTCCCGCCGCCGCGTTCGCGAGCATCGCCGCGTACTGCCGGGCGACCTGCTTGCGGCGCGTCAACGGCGAGGCCGGGCTCAAGGCCTGCCTCATCCCTTCGAGGTCATTGGTCCAGTTGAAATAGGTCGAGTGCTCGTCGACCCACCGCGCGATCGATCGAAGGTCCGCGAGCGAGAGGTCGCCGCTCCCATTCGTTCGGAATACTTCCCTCCAGAAGGGAAGTGTTCGGGGGCAGTTGTCCCAGACGATCTCGTCGGGGTCCTCACCTCCGCCGGAACCGCCATCGTAGAAGGCGAGCGATTGGCTGCAACGTTCCGTCCGGCCCGAGGTCTGATTCCTCATGGCCACGCGGTAGGTTCCCGGGTCGTCCACCGTGACGCACGAAGTCGTTGCCGTGAAGCCGGCGGGGCCCGTCCACCGATACGCCGTGTTGGTCCGGGGAGGAGCGCAGAGTCTTGCCGTCTCGCCACGATCGATGGCCGTCGGGCCCGACACGCAGTCCGCCTCCGACCCGACCACGCTCAACTGGTGCGTACACTGGCGCGTGCTACCCGTGATGTCGTTGCGGCTCGTCAAGTAGTAGGTGCCGTCGACGTTCACGTTCACGCACGCGCCGGTCTGCTGGAAGTATCCGGGACCGGTCCAGGTGTAGGTGTGAAGTCCGTCGTCGTTCGCGCAGAGCCGCGCGGTCTCGCCCACCCGAATCGATCCGGGGCCGTTGATCGCACAGGAGCGGGCGCCACCGGTCACCCCGCCCGCGTTGACGATCCGCTTGCACCGGTCGACCTCCGTACCGTACCGGCTGATCACGAGGAGATATTCGTAGCTGCGCGCGACGCCCACCCGGGCGGTCACGCAGCGAGCTTGCGCATTCCCTACGAGCCCCGGCCCGTACCAGTCGTACTCGTAGTCGGTCCCCTGCGGTGCGCACATCGTGAACGTCTGATCCAATCCCACGCTGGCGGGACCGTCGATGAGGCAGTCCGTTTGAGCCAGGCAGGGAGAAGCCACGAGGCAGCAGAGAGCCGTAACCAGGAATTGCCAGCTTCGATGTCGCATAGTCCCTCCACACGGGTTCGAGACGCGCTGGTGCCGGGGCTCGGCGCATCGCGCGTGCCAAGATCGAACCTGATGGCATTCGGTGGGTTACGGCCCGGTGACACTCGAGGATGCCTTGCGTTGGCGTAACAAATTACAAGACCCGGGGCGCAAAAGTTCGCCGTGAGGGAACAGTCGCTGACTCCATCGAGAACTTCTAGTCTCCGGCCGCCGGAACGTTCACGTTCACGTTGACGGCGGTTCATCCGCCGGGCCCTTCCTTCAGCTCCACCTCGCTCCGCAGCTCGAGTCGAAACCTTCCTCGTCCCGCGGGGAAGAGCCGTATCTCGGGACACCGCTCCTCGAGCCTGCGCCGGAGGAGAATCAACCGGCTCTCCAGGTTGTCCTTGATCTCGGGGAGCTGGAGCGTCTTGTCCAGCCGGAGACGGCGGTTCGTGAACTCCACGCTGCCCATCGCGGCGTGCTCGTGGAGGAGCTTCCGGAGGATCTTGGCCGGTAGTCCGCGGACCAGATACTCGCCGTCGACGAGGACGCATTCGTCGGCCGAGTAGTACTCGACCTTGATGCGCGCCCGGGGCGGACTGGAAGACCCTGACGTGGTGGTTGCGGCCGCCGCCGGCCCGGGCGGCGCCGTCGTGCCGGGCGCCTCCACGCCGCGACTCGCGGCCGCGTCCTCCGTCTCCTCCGTCCGCTCGCGGAACAACGCATTCTGGATCGCGATCGCGAGAAACCCTCCCATCACCTCGAGGTACGCGCGATCTTCCTCGTGGAACCGGTAGGGGCAGTCGGTCTCGATGCAGAGGACCCCGATCAGCTCCCCTCGCGCGAGCAACGGGATCCCCAGCTGAAACTCGGGGTCCGGGAGCCCGGGAAGGGGAATGCGCCGATCCTCGGGGCAGAGCCCGCTCCCCCGAGCGTGGCGCCGGACCGCGTCCGCGTAGAGCATCTGACGCATCATGCCCGTGATCCGGATGGGCTTCCGCGCTTCCGCCACCATGCCGATGAGCCCCTCGCCGAATCCGACCTCGGACCCGACCCCGCGCTCCGGATAGCCGCGGCTCGCGATGAGTTCGAGGCGGTCGGGTCGCTCGGAAGCGAGCAGGATCATGCTGTGGCGGAAGCCGAAGATGTTCTCCAGGGTTTCGAGGATCTCGTCGAGCATGTGGTCCAGCGTGGGCGCGTGGTGGATCCGATCGGAGAATTCCTGGAGCGCCTTCATCGTGAAGGGAAGCCGCGCTCCCTCGTTCGCGAGCCCCGGGGCCGCTCCCGGCGCGGCGGCGACGCCGGGCTCGTACTCGATCGGCGCGACGGACAGCACCTCGTAGATGTCCGCGCCGAGCAGCTTGAAGATCCCCTTGAGCCCGCTGTAGGACGCGATCGCCTCGATGCGGAGCCGCATGGACTCGAACGTGGGTCCCTCGGTCTCGGTGCGGACGAAACGGAGTTTCAGCCGGTAGGCCTTCATCGTATCCGCGTCGATGATGCGAACCGCCGCCTTGGGGTTCTCGGCGACGTTCCTCTTGCTCTTGTTGAAGAACTGGAACGAGAGCGCCACGTGGCGCGCGTCGACGTAGTCGACGTGGCTCAGGATCGCCGCGTTCGGGATGCCGTCCTTCGAGCACGTGTAGAGCCATGAGGGAATGATCCCCTGGAAGCAGGGGGTCAGGCTCTCGAGCGGGATCAACGCAGCGGCCCTCCCGTTCCGGGTCCGGGGGTCTGTTCGAAGAGCTGCGTGACGCGCAGCTCGATCGCCGTGCACGGCCAGGTGATCCACGACCCCGTCATCGCGGCCGGGAAGCCGATCGCCTCGAGATTCTTCGTGAAGCCCTCGATCTGCCGCAGGACCGTTTCGCGCTCCGCCGGGCGCGCCCTCCGGGACGACACGTAGCGACCCTTCACCTGACAGGCCCGGTGGCTCGTGGGCTGGTCGAAGTTGATCGCGATCTCGGGATGGGACTCGAGGTTTCGGAGCATCTCGCGAGCGGCGATGTGATGGAGGAACAGCGTGAGGCGCTCTCCCGCCTCGTCCGCGCGCGCGGCCCAGGCCACGGCGCCGTCGGGCTCCAGGTTCTCGTTCCGGGTCCCCACGACGATGGAGAGACCCGACTCCAGGAACGTAGCCAGCTCGGCGGAGATGCGGGATTCGGAGGGCACCGGGCGACCTTAGGGAAAGTTTAGGGAATGTCTAGGGATCATTGAGGAACACGAATTCCCGAGTGGGGCGATCTTTATCTGCAGAAGCCACGCACGGCGTGGCGAGGCGACGAACCCACTCGAGGAGGAAATGATGAACCGGAGACCGAAGGGAATCAAGCTCGCGGCGGTGGCCGCGCTGTGGATCGCGGCCGCGTGGTCCGGGTCGTCCGCAGCCGCGACGCCCGCGAAGACGAGCGTGAAGGCGCAGCCCTCCCACGTCCAGCGAGGCAAGTACCTCGTGACCATCATGGGCTGCAACGACTGCCACACGCCCTGGAAGATGGGGGCGAACGGGCCCGAGCAGGACATGACCCGCATGCTCTCGGGACACCCCGAGAGCGACGTCGTGACGGCCCCGGCCGCCCTGGGCCAGGCCCCCTGGATGGCGGCGGTCTCGAACACCTTCACCGCGTGGTCCGGACCGTGGGGCGTGAGCTTCACCGCGAACCTGACGCCGGATCCCGAGACGGGTCTCGGGAAGTGGACCGCGGAGACGTTCCTCCAGGCGCTCCGCACGGGGAAGCACGAGGGCGTGGGGCGTCCGATCCTGCCGCCCATGCCGTATCCCATGATCGGCAAGGCGACGGACGAGGACCTGCGCGCGATCTTCGCGTATCTCCAGTCGATCCCGCCGATCCGGAATCG
>DASTBC010000030.1 GCA_035712245.1 Candidatus Eisenbacteria bacterium | reverse complement strand
GAGCCGCCGTACTCGTCCGTGCGGCGGTTCGTGAGAGGTGAGATGAAGCTCGCGAGGAGGTAGCCGTGCGCCATGTGGATCTCGAGCAGGTCGAACCCGGCTTCCAGGGCGAACCCCGTCGCGCGCTCGTACTCGGCGAGCACTAAGTCCATGTCCGCTCGCGTCATTTCCTTCGGCGTCTGGCTGTGCGGGTAGTACGGGATCGCGGACGGAGCCAGGATCGGCCAGCCGCCGGATGGGAGCGGCTCGTTGTCCCCTTCCCACGAGAGCCGGGTCGAGGCCTTCCTTCCCGCGTGTCCGAGCTGCATCGCGATCTTCGCCTCGGACTGCGCGTGCACGAAGTCCACGATCCGCTTCCAGCCCGCGGCGTGCTCCGGCTTGTAGAGGCCCGTGCAGCCGGGCGAGATCCGTCCCTCGGCGCTCACGTCGGTCATCTCCGCGAAGAGGAGCCCCGCGCCTCCCATCGCGCGCGTGCCCAGATGGACGAGGTGCCAGTCGTTCGGCATCCCGTCCACGGCGGAGTACTGGCACATGGGCGAGACCGCGACGCGGTTCGCGAGCACGAGATCGCGGAGACGAAAGGGGGTGAACATGGGAGGCGGCGGGGGCGCTCCTTCCCCGCTCGTGGCCGCGGGCGCGGCTCCGGCCGAGGCTCCGCCGACCTGCTTCGACGCCTCGCCCGCGAACCACCGGTCCACCCTCGCCACGAACACCGGGTCGCGCACCTTGAGGTTCTCGTGCGTCACGCGGAGGCTCCGCGTGAGGAGCGTGAACGCGAACTGGAGCGGATGGAGATCCATGTACCGCTCCGTGTCCTCGAACCACTGGAGCGAGGCCTGCGCCGCGCGCTGCAGGCTCTCCACGGGCGGACGGCGCGTCTCCTCGTACGCCGCGAGCGCCCTGGGGACGTCGGGGTCCGCGAGGAGGGCGTCCACGAGCGCGCGCGCGTCCTCCATGGCGAGCTTCGTTCCCGAGCCCACGGAGAAGTGGGCGGTATGGGCTGCATCCCCGATCAGGACCACGTTCTCGTGGCTCCAGCGCTCGTTCCGGACCGTCGGGAAGGCGCGCCAGATGGAGCGGTTCGAGAGGAGGCGGTGTCCCTGCAGCTCCTCGCGGAAGAGGTCCTCGCAGAAGGCGATCGTCCGCGCCTCGTCCGCGCGGTCGAGTCCCGCGGAGCGCCAGGTAGACTCGCGCGCCTCGACGATGAACGTCGAGCCATCGGGCTCGTACTGGTACGCGTGGACCCTCCAGAGCCCATGGCGGTCGTGCTTGAAGTAGAACGTGAAGGCCGGGAACGGGCGCGTGGTGCCGAACCAGACGAACCGGTTCGGCCGCACGTCCGTGATCGGACGGAAGTGATCCTTGTAGCGCTCGCGCACGAGGGAGTTCACTCCGTCGGCGCCCAGGACCAGGTCGGCATCACGGCGCACGGCTTCGGGATCCGGAACCTCCCGCTCGAAGCAGAGCTTGACGCCCGCGTCGCGGCAGCGGGCCGCGAGGAGCGAGAGGAGCTTCTTCCGCGAGAGGCCGGAGAACCGGTGCCCCGTCGAGGTGAGCGTCTCGCCCTTGTAATGGATCTCGATGTCGTCCCACCGGTGCGAGTGCGCGGCCATCGCCGCGGTCGCCTCGGGATCGGCCTTCGCGAGCGCCTCCTCGGTCGCGTCGGAGAAGACCACGCCGAATCCGAACGTGTCCTCGAGCCGGTTCCGCTCGTAGACGATCACGTCGTGACGCGGGTCGGCCTTCTTCAGGAGGAGCGCCGTGAAGAGCCCCGCGGGCCCGCCGCCGATCGACACGACCCTCACGCCGCGCCCTCCTCCTCGAGGAGCCGGCCCGCGATCACGAGATGCTGGATCTCGGTCGTCCCCTCGTAGATGCGGAGCGCGCGCACCGACCGGTAGAGCCGGTCGACCGGATGGGACGCGAGCACGCCGGTCCCGCCGAGGATCTGCACCGCGTCGTCGATGATCCGCTGCGCCGCCTCGGTGGCGTACGCCTTCCCCATCGCCGCTTCCATGGTGACGCGCTCGGCGCCGCCGTCCGCCTCGAACGCCGCCCGGTAGACGAGGAGCCGCGCCGCGGTCAGCTCCGTGACCATGCGCGCGAGCTTTTCCTGGACGAGCTGGAACTCGGCCAGCGGCTTCCCGAACTGCCGGCGCGCGCGCGCGTGCGCGACCGCTTCGGCCAG
Source organism: Candidatus Eisenbacteria bacterium (assembly GCA_035712245.1). Classification (GTDB taxonomy): domain Bacteria; phylum Eisenbacteria; class RBG-16-71-46; order SZUA-252; family SZUA-252; genus WS-9. The sequence continues at coordinate 708 of DASTBC010000030.1, read as the reverse complement.
CGCGCGCGCCGCCATGCCGCACGCGGCGGCACCCACCGTGGCGCGCAACCGGTCGAGCGTCTTCAGGCCGAGCGCGAACCCGCGGCCTTCGTCCCCGAGGCGGTTCTCCGCGGGCACACGGCAGTCCTCGAACGCGATCTCACCCAGGGGATGCGGCGCGGAGAGCACCTGCGCGCGCACGAAGCGAAGCCCGGGCGCATCGGCGGGAACGACGAAGCAGCTGATCCCCTTCGCTCCGGCGGCCGGGTCGGTGGAGGCGAACACGGTGTAGAAGTCCGCGATCCCCGCGTTCGAGATGAAGGTCTTCCCGCCCCGGAGCACGTAGGAGGAGCCGTCCCGCCGCGCGGTGGTGGCCATGGCCGCCACGTCCGATCCGGCCTCGGGCTCGGTCATCGCGAAGGCTCCCATCGCGCGCCCCTCGACCGCAGCGCGGGCCCAGCGCTCCTTCAGCGCATCGCTACCCGACATGAGGATGGGAACCGTGCCGAGCCCCTGGAGCGCGAACACCGCGTCCGCCAGGGGCGACGCCGCGCCGAGCGCCTCGCGCACGAGGCAGCAGCCGCGCCAGTCCCGATCGCGGATCGGATCGAGCCAGCCCCCGGTCCCGAGAATCCTCAAGACGTGGCGGGCTTCCTCCCGCGCCGCATCGTCGCTCGTGGGCTCCGGAACCGGCGCGAGCTCCGACGCGGCGAAGGAGGCGACGCGCCC
>DASTBC010000029.1 GCA_035712245.1 Candidatus Eisenbacteria bacterium | reverse complement strand
CGACCAGATCCAGCTCGACGTGCTGGCGGAGAACGGCGCCCCCGTGCGCGCGGCGATGGTGTGCAATCACGTGGGGTTCCGCGGCCGCGCCGCGATCCACGAGATCGCCAAGGTGTACGGCCTTCCGCACGCCGAGATCAGGAACGTCACGCGGCGCATGGCCGAGTTCTGGGGCCTCGAGGACCCGATCGACCGCCTCGGCTCGCATCCACGCTTCAAGGACGTCGACTTCGAGCCGCCGTGGCCCGAGATCCTCGCGCAGGCGCTCGCGCTCGAGGGGCACCCGCGCCACATCGGCGTGCACAGCGGCGGGATCGTGCTCGTGCCGGACGAGCTCGCGAACCACGTGCCGGTGGAGATCGCCCCGAAGGGCGTGCCCGTGGTCCAGTGGGAGAAGGACCAGGTCGAGGACTTCGGGCTCGTGAAGATGGACCTCCTGGGGAACCGCTCGCTCGCGGTGATCCGGGACGCGATCGCGGCCGTGCGCCGGAATACGGGGCTCGAGATCGACGAGCGCGCGTGGAACCCGATCGACGATCCCAGGACGCAACACCTCATGGCGACGGGGCAGACGATCGGGGTCTTCTACGCCGAGTCCCCCTCGATGCGCCAGCTCCAGAGGAAGGCCCGCAGGGGAGACTTCGACCATCTCGTGATCCACTCGTCGATGATCCGGCCCGCCGCGAACAAGTTCGTCCGCGAGTACGTGCGCCGGCTCCAGGGAGGCGCGTACGACCCGCTCCATCCCGCGCTCGAGAACACGCTCGACGAGACGTACGGGATCCTCTGCTACCAGGAGGACGTCACGAAGGTGTGCATGGATCTCTCGGGGATGTCGCTCGCCGACGCGGAGGCGCTCCGGAAGGCGCTGAGCCAGAAGCGCCCGGTGAAGCCGGTCCGCGCGCACGCGATGGACTTCTACGCGGGCGCCGCCGAGCGCGGCGTCGCGCGCGACGTGATCGACAAGATCTGGGACATGATCCTCTCCTTCGCCGGGTACTCCTTCTGCAAGCCGCACAGCGCGTCGTACGCCCTCGTCTCGTTCCGGAGCGCGTGGCTCCGCGCGCACTACCCGGCCGAGTTCATCGCGGCGGTGATCTCGAACCAGGGGGGCTACTACGACACGTTCGCGTACGTGTCCGAGGCCCGCCGCATGGGGCTGACGATCCTGCCGCCCGACGTGAACGCGAGCGAGCGCGCGTACACGGGGAAGGGACGCGAGGTGAGGGTCGGGCTCATGCAGCTCAAGGGACTTCCTGCGGCCGCGGTCGGAGCGCTCGTCGAGGACCGCGGGCGGCGAGGACCCTTTGCCTCCTGGGAGGACCTCCGCCGGAGGGTGCGGCTCCACGTCGCGGAGGCGGAGCTCCTCGTGAAGTCGGGCGCGTGCGACTCGATCGCGCGCGGCCGGACGCGGCCGGAGCTCCTGTGGGAGCTCTATCTGGAGGAGGGCGGCGGCCGAGCGCGCCCGCGCGCGGCCTCGCTCGATCTCTTCACGCCTCCTTCGATCGAGCCTCCCGCCGCGCCGGCGCACGACCGTGAGACCGTGCTCCGTCACGAGACCGAGACCCTGGGCTTCCTCCTCAGCGCGCACCCGATCGAGCCCTACGAGCGCGCCATGCGCGGCCGCGGCGTGATCCGCGCGCGCGATCTGGACCGCCACGTCGGAAGGCGCATTCGCGTGCTGGGCTGGCACGTCACGTCCAAGCTCATCGAGACCGGGAAGCACGAGCCCATGGAGTTCCGAGGATTCGAGGACACGACCGCGCTCTATGACGCGACGCTCTTTCCGGAAGCGTACCGGAAGTTCTGCCATCTCCTCATGACGGACCGTCCGTTCCTGCTCACGGGCAAGGTGGAGGAGGAGTTCGGAGTCTGCTCGCTGGTCGTGGAGCACGTCGAACGGCTGTGAGATGATGTCCGGCGCCACGGAACGACGAGGAACCACGAGGGACCGCCGATGGGAGTTCCCGAACCCTGGCTGCGCGGACCGATCCAGGGAGTCCAGCCGCTCCTCCAGCCGGTCGCGCACGCGCTCACCGGGGTGCAGGAGGATCTGCTGCCGCTCCTGCGCACGCTTCGCGACGGGGACCTCTGGAGCGCGCCCGGCGCGTCCGCGCCGATCGGGTATCACCTCGCGCACATGACCGGGAGCCTCGACCGGCTCCTGGCCTATGCTCGCGGCGAGGCACTCACGCAGGCGCAGTGGGACGCGTACGCGATCGAGCAGAAGGTCGCCGAGGTCCGGCCGTCCCTCGAGTCCCTCGTCGATTCGCTCGCCGCCGCGCTCGACCGCGCGAACCGGGATCTCCGGAGCGTTCCCGAGGAGAAGCTGCTCGAGGCGCGTGAAGTCGGCCGCGCGCGGCTTCCCTCGAACGTGCTCGGACTCCTGGTGCACGCGGCCGAGCACACCGTTCGACACGCCGGACAGATCTCGACCCTTTCGCAGGCCCTTCAGGAGAAGCCATGACCGCTCCCGTGACCGCCGCCCCGATCGACGACACTGCCTTCGCCGAGCTTCGAGCTTCCTTCGCGGGAGATCTCGTCCGGCCGGGCGACAACGCCTACGAAGAGCACCGCCGCGTCTGGAACGGATCCATCGACCGCCGTCCCGCCCTCGTCGCCCGCTGCACCGGTGTCGCGGACGTCCTCGCGGTGGTGCGCTTCGCGCGCGACCGCGGCCTCCTCGCCGCCGTCCGGAGCGGCGGGCACAGCTTCCCCGGACTCTCCACCTGCGACGGCGGGGTCGTGATCGACCTCCGTCCCATGCGCGGCATCCGGGTCGATCCGGGCACGCGCACCGCGCGCGCGCAGGCGGGGACGCTCCTCGGCGAGCTCGACCGCGAGACCCAGGCCTTCGGACTCGCGGCGCCGTCGGGGATCGTGACCCACACGGGCATGGCGGGGCTCACGCTGGGAGGAGGGATCGGCTGGATCATGCGAAAGCACGGCCTCTCGATCGACCAGCTCGTCTCCGTGGATCTCGTGACCGCCTCCGGGGATCTCGTGAAGGCGAGCGAGACCGAGAACGCCGATCTCTTCTGGGGCGTTCGCGGCGGGGGAGGGAACTTCGGGATCGTGACCGACTTCGAGTTCCGTCTCGTGCCGCTGGGTCCGCAGGTCATGGCGGGACCCGTGTTCTGGGCGATGGAGGACGCGCCGGAGGTGCTCCGCTTCTACCGGGACTGGATCGCGGGCGGTCCCGACGAGCTGATGACGATCGTCGTGCAGCGGAAGGCTCCCGCGCTCCCCGTCGTGCCGCCGGAGCTGGTCGGAAAGCGCGTCATCGCGGTCGTGTCCTGCCACTGCGGACCGGTCGAGGAAGGCGAGCGGGTCCTCGCGCCGCTCAAGAAGTTCGGCCGTCCCGTGCTCGACCTCTGCAAGCCGAAGCCCTTCCTGGCCCACCAGGCGATGTTCGATCCGTCCTTCCGGCGCGGCTGCTGGTACTACGTGCGCTCGTGCGACGTGGCGTCCCTCGAGGACGGGGTGATCGACGCGATCTGCGAGCACGGCCTTCGCATCGAGTCGCCCATCACGAGCCTCGCGCTCTGGCAGATGGGAGGCGCGGTCGCGCGCGTGGACGACGCGGACTCCGCGTTCCATGGACGCAAGGCCGGCTTCACGTTCAACATCAACGGCAACACGGAGACCGCGACGGGCTTCGAGGCCGAGCGCCAGTGGGCGCGAGACTTCTGGACGGCGCTCGAGCCGTATCACACGAGCGTCTATGTGAACTTCCTCATGGAGGAGGGAGAGGAGCGCGTGAAGCAGGCGTACGGCGAGGAGAAGTGGGCGCGCCTCAAGTCGCTCAAGCGGAAATACGACCCCACGAACCTGTTCCGCGTGAACCAGAACATCCGGCCGGACTGAACCAAGGAGATGCGGATGCCGAGCGCACGATGGTCGATCGTTCCCGCCGTTCTCGTAGCCACCGTCCTGGCGCTCGCATCGCCCGTGCTCGCCCGGGGGACCGCCGCGGATTCGACCGCCATCCATGGGATCGTCGCCGAGCTCGACTCGGCCTGGGCGCGAGGCGACGCGGGTCTCTGGGCCTCGCACTACGCGCCGGACGCCGAGTTCATCAACATCCTGGGGATGCTGTTCCCGGACGTGAAGTCCATGCAGGCCCGCCACCACGAGATCTTCCAGGGAGTGTTCCGGGGCAGCCGACACCAGGGCTTCCTGAGGCGCCTCCGGTTCCTTGGATCCGATGCCGCGGTCGCGGACGTCGACGTCTCGGTGACCGGATACAAGGCGCTGCCTCCGGGCAGCCGTGCCTCGGAGCCGGGCGTGCTCCGGACGCGCATGAAGCACGTCCTGGCCCGCACGAACGGGGTCTGGAGGATCGTCTCCAGCCAGAACACCGCCGTGGCGCCGAACGGCTGAAACCCTCATGCTCTACCTGGTGATCGAGCACTTCCGGAACGGGGACCCCGAGCCCGTGTACCGCCGGTTTCGCGAGCAGGGACGGCTCGCGCCGGAGGGGCTCCGGTACGTCTCCAGCTGGGTCACCCGGGATTTGAAGCACTGCTACCAGGTCATGGAGACCGACGATCCCGCGCTGCTCCGCGAGTGGATCTCCCGGTGGGAGGATCTCGTGGAGTTCGAGGTCATACCGGTCGTCACGTCCGCCGAGGCTTCGGCTGCCGTGGCGCCGTCATCGTGAGGTATCCATGAACCGTGTCCTGTTCGCGGCGCTGCTCGCGCTTTGCTTCTCCCCGGTCGCGTGCGCCCATCTGGGGCATGCCGCCATCGGGGATCTCGTGGCCGACTCCGACAGCGACCTCCACTCCCGAGCCGGGCAGAAGATCGACGGCTACACGAAGACCGACGACATCTACTACCAGTATCACGGCTACGTCCGGCTCGACGGGGCGGACTCGCTCCGGTTCTCGCCGGTCGAGTTCGAGCTGGAGGGGAAGAATGAGGATCCGCCCCCGCCGGGACAGGACCGCTTCACGCTCGGCGTGTCGGAGGTGAAGAGCCTCAATCTGGACTGAGCGCGCTCCCCGCTACCCCGGCCGCGTTCGCCTCGCTCCCGAGCGATCGCGGGACCGGGAACGGGTCCGGGGACCCCCGGAGGGTTGCAGGGGTCCCCGTTCCGCAGCGGGAGCGACTTGATCGGGCGAGCGCTAGTTCGCCCAGATCCGATCCCACCACCGGAGATTGTCGTCCGGCATCGAGTTGTCGCTCGCCAGGTTCATCTTCCGGCGAATGCGATCCAGGGGCCAACCGGTCAGGTCGGAGAGCGTCTCCGCCTCGCGCGACCGGCGCTCGCGCAGCTGCCGGCGATAGTCTTCCGCGCCCCGGCACTCGGCGTCGCCCTTCCACGGGTGACGGATGACGAACCGGCCCTGGAAATTGCTCCGGTCGCCGGTCTGCTGGAGCACCAGGTCCTCGGGGAAATGCGCTCGGTCGTACCGCACGTGGAGCCGCGTCACGAACACCGGCTGCGCGCCCCCGGGCATGATGGAGGGAGCGCGGCCGCTCCTCGGCGTCTCCCCGCTTCCGACCCACCAGACTCCGAGCTGGCGAAGCTCCTCGGCGGACAAAGGATCCGCGGCGCACGGGTCGCACCACCCCATGTCCCACGCGTATTCGAGGAACACGGCCTCGCCCCGCTCCTTCCGCACCTGCTCGGTGAACATGGCCCGGTAGAAGTCGGAGAACTCGTCCTTCACGAACGTCGGGACCTCCGCGTCGCTCGGGAGTCTCACGGTGCGATAGTTCGTCGTCTCCACACGCCCGTTCTTCGTGAGCGCGAAGACGAAGAGCTCCTGCGGCCCGTCCGCGTTCACCATGCCGAGCCGGATCGGCAGGATGAACTTCGGCGACTCGAACGCGACCTGGATGGGCCTCAGGTACGAGAACCCGAGCTTGGCCTGCTCCTTCAAATTGACCTTGGCGACGAAGAACTTCATGTCCTGCTTGATGTATCCCGCCAGCACCCGGGACGCGCCGCGCGGGATCGTGTAGCCGTTCTCGTGGAGCCACGTCTCGAGCCCCCCGCTCTGCTTCGCCGAGAGAATCACGATGTCGTACTCGCCGACCGTGTACCGCGCCTCGACCCGAACCCCCAGCGATCGCTCGCGAGCCGCGTCCCGGCTCATCTTGGACATTCCCGCCTGAGGCGCCGCGACCCGCATCTCCTCCCGATAGGCGACCTGACAGGGATCCGGGTCGAAGTACTCCACGAGCCTCGGCGCCGTGTACGCGTCGAGATGGTCGATCGGCGCCTTGTCGCCCACGTGGATCTGCCCCTTCTGGAGCACCGTCGGCACTGGAACCACGATCGCGAACTCCTTCGGATCGCCCTTGAAGTCGTTCGCCATCGTCAACACGGTGCGGTCGTCGTCGCGAACCAGCACGACCTTCGACGCCTTGTTGAAGATCTTGGCGTCCCCCCGCGCGACATAGAAGCCGCAGAAGCTAGCGGCCGGCGGCGCCCAGACGGCCAGCAGCAGCAGGGGGAGGAGCAGGAAGGGCCACGCGACTCGGTTCATGTGCGACTCCTTGGCTCGGACTCCCGGTGACCGGCCGCGACCACGCGAAGCGGACGCCCGGGAGGATCCGGTCGATGAGGGGGACGGTCACGGAGAGGACCGCGTACGACCAGAGCAATCCATTGGTCCGGTAGAGGACGAACTGCACGAACCCGGCGCCCAGCGCGACCAGCGCCGCGAACAGGATCCTGCCCGCGCGCGTGTCCGGCGTCGTCTTGGGGTCCGAGATCATGTGGAACGCGAAGATGAGGAGGGTGCCGTTCTGGAGCTGGTGGAGCGGGATCGCCATCGGCTGGCCGAGCCAGAGCGCCCTCCCGAGGAGGACGGCGGCCCACGACGCGAGGAACGCGTAGGTCACGTCGCTTCGCGCCGACCGGTTCACGACGAGCCCGCCGAGGAGCGCCACCAGGAAGCAGAAGAAGGCCACGCTGCCCCACTGTCCCGGCGACACCCAAACCCGGTCGCTCAGGGCCAGCATCGCGACCAGCGCGAAGTTGGTCGGGTTCCAGACGTGCTTCCCCTTCCAGCGGAGCAGGAACTTGCTCGCGATCGCGATCACGGCGGTCGCCGCCGCGAGCAGCGGGAGGTTCGTCCGAAGAAGGAAGCAGAGGCCCAGTCCCGAGATGAGCGCACTCTTCGGGTCGAAGGCGGGGAGGCGCCAAATTCTTGTGCAGGCGTACTGCGTAGCCAGCGCCGTGCCAAGGGTCAGAGCCACCTGGATCAGGGACGTCGAGAAGTGAAACCAGAACAGGCTATAGAGGACGAGGCACGAGAGCGCGAGGACCTGCCAGTAGCGGGGGTCCAGACGGGTGGCGGTTCGAGTGGTCATCGCACTGCCCTACGCCTGGCGGTGAGGGCGTATTCCCGGAAAAACGAACCCGGCTCCTGGCGTCGGGGCCTGGGGGGAGGCGACTGGTTCCTGGCCGCTTCCGGCCAGTACTACCAAAGTAGCCGCTTCCCAGGAACCACGGGTCTAAGGATAATGCGGCCACCTCTGACGAAACGTTTCGGGGGTAGGCAAGAAGCGTGGATACGGGGGAAAGGAGGGACGGCGCGTGAAACGTCGCTCATGGTGGTCCTGGTCGCTTCTCTTGCCGGGGCTCGCTCTAGTCCAACTCATCGGCTCGCCACCGGGTGGAGCGCTCGCGCAAACGGAAGGAGCGGCACCCGTCGACTCGGTCCAGGCGCAGCCCGACACCCCCACCACGCAACCCTCGCACACCGCTTCGACCGCACCGGCGACCTACATCGGCCAGGCGAAGTGCGTGGAATGTCACGACGAGATCATGGCCACCTTCGAGCACAACCCGCATCACGGCGCGCAGGCCGACCGGAACGAGGCGGGCACCGTCGTGCAGTGCGAGAGCTGCCACGGTCCCGGCTCGCTGCACGCCGAGGCCGACGGTGACGAGAGCCACCCGGGATTCCGCACGCTTCGAGTCTTCAAGCGCATGAGCGCGGACGCGCAGGCTGCGGTCTGCCGCTCCTGCCACACGATGGGGGAGCAGTTCCACTGGGACCAGAGCGCCCACGCGCGGAACGACGTCGCCTGCCAGAACTGCCACAGCGTCCACTCCGCGAAGAGCGAGGGCGGAAAGGCCCTCCTCGCGGCCTCCAGGCCGACGGAACTTTGCCTGACGTGCCATGAGGACAAGCGCGCGGAGATCGCCCGCTCGGCCCACATGCCGCTCCGGGAAGGCGGCATGGAGTGTTCGAGCTGTCACAATCCGCACGGATCGGCGGCTTCGAGCATGATCCGCAAGCACTCGAATCACGAGCTCTGCACGACCTGCCACATGGACAAGCGGGGCCCCTTCCTCTGGGAGCACCCGCCCGTCCGCGAGGACTGCGTGACGTGTCACCAGCCGCACGGCTCGAACAACGAGAAGGTGCTCACGTCCAAGAAGCCCTTCCTCTGCCAGCGGTGTCACATCTTCACGCGGCATCCGAGCACGCTGTATGACCGTCCGGATTTGGTCTCGAACCGGCTCTTCAACCGGTCGTGCACGAACTGCCACAGCCAGATCCATGGATCCAACCATCCCTCGGGCAAGACGTTCCTGAGGTAGCGGAGGCGGATGATGAGACGGCCAATCGGAACGGTCACGCTCCTCGCCGTCGCGGCGCTCCTCGTCATGGGGAGCGGTGCGGCGCTCGCGGCCGATGGATACGTGACCACGGGATATCAGTGGTGGGACCAGACGCAGCCGGAGGCGAAGTACCAGGAATTCCGCGAGATGCCCCAGGGCGTGTTCGTGGAGTCGTTTCTCTACCAGGACCGGATCCTGAACGGGAACTTCACCGCCTGGGGATCGAACGCGATCCGCTCGGATCAGTCGATCTCGGGCGCGTACCGAAAGCCGCGGTGGACGCTGTCGGCGGGCTACACGCAGGTTCCGCACCAGCTGAGCTTCGTGTCCTCGACCGGATACACGTTTCTCGATCCGTCCGTCCAGACGCTCCCGGATTCGCTCCAGCGCCAGAACCAGGAGAACTCGGGCGCGTACACGACCACGATGCAGGACTTCCTCCAGGACGCGCATCCGTTCGACCTCGGGTTCCGGACCGACCTGATGCAGGCTTCCCTTCGCGGGCGCCCGGGGGACGGGTTCGACGTGGAGCTCAGGGCGGCGAGGCGGAACCGGTCGGGCACGAAGCCCTACGGAGGGTCGTTCGGCTTCAGCAACGTGATCGAGACGGTCGAGCCGATCCGACAGTCGATGGCGGAGGCGGAGGCGCGTGCCAGCTACACGAGGAGCCGCGTCACCCTCGAGGGCGCGTTCAACGTCTCGGGCTTCGAGAACGACCACAGCACGCTGATCTGGGACAATCCGAGGAGGATCACGGACGCGGCGGGCAACCCGACCCAGGGCAGGCTCGACCTGTACCCCGACAACCAGCAGTGGCGCGCCACCGGCCGCCTCGGAGTTCAGCTTCCGCGGCGCACCGCCTTCCAGGGCGTGCTCTCCTACGGTGAGTCGACGCAGAACGACGACTGGCTCCCGTACACCACCAATAGCTCCCAGTTCGCGCGGACGGACTCCTTTCCCCTGCCGGGAACCGGCACGGACGCGAAGGCGCTCCTCACGACCGGGGATGCGCGGCTCACGACGCACCTCGTCAACCGCGTCGGAGCCACGCTGCGCTTCCACTGGAACAAGTACGACAACCGGACGCCGACCCATCACTTGGAAGGCCAGGTGCCCTATGACGGGACCTGGAATGGAACGGACGTCGAAGCACATCCGTTCGGGAACGAGAGACGGATCTACGGAGCGGACGTCGACTGGAACCCGATTCGGCAGATCGGGCTCTCCGGCACGGTCGAGCAGATCGACCGGAAGCACACGTTCCGGGAGGTCCCCGAGGACAACGAGTTCGCCTGGAGGGGTCAGGTCCGGCTGCGTCCCAACAGCGATTTCATGGCTCAGGCCGAGTACCGGCACGGCGAGCGCGAGATGGACGAGTTCCACGAGGAGGACTACCAGAACGCCGCCGGGGCCTTCGTCGAGCAGCCGGAGCTCCGTCGATTCGACGTCGCCGATCGGGAGCAGGACAAGATCGACGCGTCGATCGCGTACACGGGCCTCACGAACCTCGGGCTCTCGGTCCGCTTCGGGTACCAGCACGACGATTACCACAGCACGGAGCTGGGGCTCACGGGCTACCTGCAACGCTCGGCGGGGATCAGCGCGAACTATGCGGCGACCTCGAGGCTCGAGCTGAACGGCAGCTTCTCCTGGTCCCACATCTTCACGGAGCAACACTCTAGGGAGTCACCCAGCGCGACGCTCCGGCTCGACGATTCCACCAACTGGACGGCACGGCTGACGGACGACCTGATCTCGGCGGAGGCCGGATTCAACTACCAGCTCGTGCCGGAACGTCTCGCGCTCCGTAGCAGCTATTTCTACGATCGTGCTCCCGGAGAGTACGACCTCGCGAACTTCCGGGGCACCGCCCAGGATCTTCCGACCACGCTCTACTTCCGTCAGGGCATCGAGATCGAGACGCGCTGGATGATGCAGGCGAACACGGATCTCGCGCTTCGCTGGATGTGGGAAGAATTTGAGGTAACCGACTTCCAGACCGAGGATGTTCCGCTCCTCTTCCCGCTGACGGGGGCGTCGAACGCGATCTTCCTCGGGGACAGCAGCCTCGACTATCACGCGAACGCCGTGGCCCTGCTGTTCACGAGACGGTGGTGAGGAAGGGCTCGCCGTGGCCTCCCCCCTGGGGATCGCCGGGTAGCCCGTGACGTCGAGACGGGGGTTTCTCGAGCGCTTCGTGCAGCTCACGTTCGGAGCACTGGGTGCGGTCGTGGTCTACCCGGTGCTCCGTTTTCTTTCCCCCCCGCACGTCGCGGAGGACCGCAGCGCCCGGGTCCTGGCGGCCAAGGTCGCGGACCTGTCCCGGGACGGGTGGAAGATCTTCCCGTTCGGATCCGAGCCCGGGATCCTGGTGGAGGTCGCTCCGGGCGAGTACCGGGCGTTCTCCGCCACGTGCACGCATCTCGAGTGCACCGTCCAGATGGAGAAGGCCTCCCACCGCATCTGGTGCGCCTGCCACAACGGCTACTACGACCTGGAAGGCCGGAACGTCGCCGGCCCTCCGCCGCGTCCGCTGACGCGCTTCACCGTCCACGTCGAAGGCGAGGACATCTACGTGAGCCGCGCATGAGGCCCTCCGCATGACCCCCGTCGCATCGCGCGTGGCCGGGTGGCTGCGGGATCGGGTCGGTCTCTCCGGCCTGGAGCACGTGGTGCAGACGAAGACCGTTCCCGTCCACCGGCACAGCGCCTGGTACTACTTCGGCGGGATGACTCTCTTCTTCTTCACGATCCAGGTCACGACCGGCATCCTCCTGATGCTCTACTACAAGCCCTCCGTCCAGGAAGCCCACGAGTCGATCCAGTTCATCATGACCCAGGTGTCGTTCGGGTGGCTCATCCGGTCGATCCACTCCTGGTCCGCGAATCTGATGGTCGCCACGGCGTTCATCCATCTCTTCTCGGTCCTCCTGATGAAAGCCTATCGTCCGCCGCGCGAGCTGACGTGGATGAGCGGTTTCGTCCTCCTCGTGCTCGTCCTCGGGTTCGGGTTCTCGGGATACCTGCTGCCCTGGAACAAGCTGGCGTACTTTGCGACCCGGGTTGGAACGGACATCGCCGGATCCGTTCCGGTGGTGGGGGGATTCCTGCTCCGATTCCTCCGCGGAGGAGATCACGTCTCCGGGAGCACGCTCTCGCGGTTCTACGGCTGGCATGTCGCCATCCTGCCGGCGATCACGACGTTCCTCATCGTGCTGCACCTGGTGCTCGTCCAGCGCCACGGGATGAGCATCCCTCCCTCGGAGGAGCGTCATGGGGTTCCCGTCCGTCGGATGCGGTTCGTCCCGGACTTCCTGCTCCGGGACGTCTTCGGCTGGATCCTGGCGCTCGGCGTCCTCGCGGCGCTCGCGGCGCTCTTCCCGTGGGAGCTGGGCGAGAAGGCGGACCCCTTCGCGCCGGCGCCGCCCGATATCCGGCCCGAGTGGTATTTCATGGCGATGTTCCAGGCCTTGCGGCTCATCCCGGGTGGGTCCCTGTTCGGACTCGAGAACGAGACGTACCTCATCCTCGGGTTCGGAGCCGTGGGGCTGCTCGCGTTCCTCCTGCCCCTCATCGACCGCCGGGTCGTGCGCGAAGGTCGAAGCCCCCTGGTCACGCTGGCCGGCGTGTTCGGCCTCGCGTTCCTCGTCGGCTTCACCGCGATCGGATACCGAGCGTGGTGGCCCGTCTGGGCCACGCTCCTCATCGCCGCCGGAGGGTGGATGGCGGGACGGATGGCGGTCTCCCGCCAGGAGGGGAATTCGTGACCGCGAGCGCCTCGAGATCGCATTCCCTCGCGGCGATCGCATGCTCGTGCGTTCTCTGGGTCGTGCCCGCCGTGTCCTCGGGCGCACTACAGGAGTCCCCCTCCGCCTCCTCCACGACCCCCGCCCGGGCCGGTGCTCCCGCCGAGCGCTCGACCTGCGTGACGTGCCACCGTGATTCGGACGAGAGCTATCTCAAGCACCCGGCCACCCAGTGGGGGAAGGACGTCCACGCGGCCGTGGGGCTCGGGTGTCACGACTGTCATGGCGGAGACCCAACGCCGAAGAACATCGAGGACGAGGTCGAGGCCGGGGAGGCGGCCATGGACCCCGCGAAGGGATTCCGACCTCCACCCGACCGGCTCCAGGTCGCCGACTTCTGCGCCCGGTGCCACTCGAGCGCGGAGTACATGAAGCGTTTCAATCCCAAGATGCGGGTCGACCAGCTGGTCGAGTACCGCACGAGCGAGCACGGCCGGAAGAACGCGGCGGGCGATCCCGTCCCGGCCACGTGCATCGATTGCCACGGCTCCCACGGAATCCGCCGGGTGGCATCCCCGGAGTCGAAGACCCATGCCACGAACGTCCCGAAACTCTGCGCCGAGTGTCACGCCGATGTCGAGAAGATGGCGCCCTACGGGATACCGACGACGCAGTTCGCCGATTATGGCCGCAGCGTGCACGCGATCGCGCTCTTCGACCAGGGCGACCTGTCCGCTCCGGCCTGCAACGACTGCCACGGGAATCACGGCGCCGCGCCGCCCGAGGCGCGATCCGTGGCGCACGTGTGCGGGCAGTGTCATGGACGCGAGGCCGGCCTCTACGCCGAGTCCATCAAGCAGCCGCTGTTCGAGCGCCTGAAGGTCGCGGAGTGCATCACGTGCCACGGGAACCACCTGGTGCGCCATCCCACGCCCGACCTGTTCGATGGCCGGTCCGCGCCCGCGGTTTCCAGGGGCAAGGTCACGAATGCGGATCCTTTCGCCGCGGACCTGGGGGATCTCGCCCCCGGCGACTCCGCCGTCTCCACCTGGCGCGCGGTCCTGGCCCCGCATCTCAAACCCGAGGACCCTCGGTACACCCATCGGGTCGAGATCGTGACCGCCGCCGCGGACACGCTGTTCCTCAACGCCACGGTGCGGCCCGGTCTCGAGCCCCCGTACCGGCCGATTCGGATCGAGCACGCCTCGGGGATGAGGGCGGTTCTCGCCTTCGATCCTGTTTCGGGGCCGCCGGTGGAGGCAGGCGACGCGATCCGGTACCGCCTGGTCCTCTCCGCGGACGGATCACGCTCGATTCCAGGCATCCGGCTCCGGGACCTCCCCGGGAACGGGGTGTACCCCCACCGCGGTTCCGCGTGTCTTCAGTGTCACGAGGTCGGGGATTCCTGCGACGTGGAGACGGAGAAGATCTTCGCCACGATGCGCGACCTGGATCGCGGGATTCGAAGCGGCAGGGCCGCCCTCGAGCGGGCCGAGTTCGCCGGAATGGAGGTGAGCCTGCCTCAGTTCGAGCTCAAGCGGCAGGGGATCACGGCCGCCGTGGAAGCCCGCGCGCTGATCCACTCCTTCGATTACGGACGAGTTCACAAGCGTGCCCTGGAGGGGCAGGCGGCGGCCGCCGCCGGGCTGAAGGCCGGGCAGGACGCGCTCGCGGAGATGCGCGTTCGACGCCGGGGACTGGCCGTCTCTCTCGTCTTCATCGCGTTCGCGCTCGTGGGGCTCGCGCTCCAGATCCGGCAGATCGACCGCGATCGTCACGGGGTACCAAAGTAGAGTCCGGCCTGGGCCATGCGTAGCCGCGCGCCGCCGGCGCGTGCGGGGTACCTTGGAGGAGGCGGAGGATGGCCCGAAGCCTCAGCACTCCTTCTTCGACCGCGGAGGACGAGATGAAGAAGATCCGATGGTGTCTCACGGTGGCCGGGGCGGTTGCCCTCCTGGCGAGTGGGGTCGCGTTCGCGGCCGATGACGTGCCGGCGGGGCAGAAGGTCTTCCTCGACTCCAAATGCAATTCCTGCCACACGCTGAAAGCCGCCAAGATCGAGAAGCGGAAATCGACGGCGGAGGAGGGCGAGGAAGCCTCGGCGACCGCGACGAGCACGAAGAAGCAGCCCCCCGATCTCTCGGGAGCGGGAATCAAGAGGGATGCGGCATGGATCGAAGGCTGGCTCCTCCGGAAGGAGCTGGTCGACGGCAAGAAGCACAAGAAGAAGTTCGCCGGGACACCCGAACAGGCGAAGACCGTCTCGGCCTGGCTCGCGACGATGAAGACCAAGCCCGAAGAGGCTCCGGCAAAGGCAGCTCCCTAGGGCGCCTCGAGAGACTTTCCACCGCAACACCCGACGGGGTGCGGCTCGACCAAGCCGCACCCCGTCGTCTCACCCCGGGGGGAAGGGGTTCCGCCCGTCCTCCCTTTTTTGGTAGTTTGAAACAACCGCTGCCGGAATCGAATCCCACGTCTCGTCACGAGGACCGTATGGCCCGCCTCCGCGGCTGCATCCTGCTGGTCGCCCTCCCGGCCGCCTTCGTGCTGCCCATGACGGCCGGCGCGGTGTCCCAGCCGAGCACGTTCTCGATCGTCGCGTACGACAGTCTCACGCAGGAGCTGGGCGTCGCGGTCCAGTCCAAATACTTCTCGGTGGGCATGGCGGTCCCGTGGGCCGATGCCGGCGCTGGCGCGGTGGCGACCCAGGCGAGCGTCAACGTGTCGCTCGGGCCCCAGGCGCTCGCGCTCCTCCGGTCGGGCATGCCCGCCCCCGACGTCCTGCGCGCGCTCTCCGCCACCGACTCGCTCTGGGACCGCCGGCAATTCGCGGTCGTGGACACGCGGGGCCGGGCGGCGACGTGGACCGGGAAGAAGTGCATGGAGTTCGCGGGCGGCGAGACCGGTCCCGGGTTTGCCGTGCAGGGGAACATCCTCGCGGGCCCCGCCGTGGTCGAGGAGATGGCGAAGGCGATGCGAACGACGAGAGGCGAGCTGGCGGAACGGCTCATCACCGCGCTCGAGGCGGCCCAGGCGGCCGGAGGGGACAAGCGGGGAATGCAGTCGGCGTCGCTCCTCATCGTGCGGCCCAGCAAGACGCATCCGGAGTACAACACCCGGTACGTGGACCTGCGGGTCGAGGACCACAAGACGCCGATCCGTGAGCTCCGGCGCGTGTGGCAGATCCACGAGGGATTCCACATGACGAACGCGCACCTGAACTTCGCCAAGGAATACGACGCCGCGGGACGTCAGGACCTCGCGAGGATGGAGCGGGAGCGCGTGGGGGAGAGCCTGAACCGCGCGCTCGCCCGCGGAGAGAAGGACGCCTCGCTCCTCAACGGGATGGCGTGGAACCTCGCGATCCACGACCTCTACCTTCCCGAGGCGCTCCGCGCCGCCGAGCGGGCGGCGTCGATCGAGCCGCGTGACGTCGACATCCTCGACACGCTGGCCGAGGTGCACTTCCGCGTGGGGAACGCGGACAAGGCGATCGAGGTCGAGACGAGGGCGTCCAAGATCGATCCGAAGAACAACTACCTCAAGGAGCAGATCGCCCGGTTCAAGGCGGGGAAGAAGTGAGGACCGCCGCTCCGGTTCTGGCCCTCCTCGCGTCCTTCGCGGTTCCGGCACCCGCCCTCGCCACGTTCTCCATCGTGGCGTACGACTCCGTGACCCAGGAGCTGGGCGTGGCCGTGCAGTCCCGCGCGTTCAGCGTGGGCATGGCCGTGCCGTGGGCCGAGGCCGGCGTCGGCGCGATCGCGACCCAGGCCTCGACGAACGAGTCCTTCGGTCCGCTCGGGCTCGACCTTCTCCGGAAGGGATCTCCCGCTCCCGAGGTCGTGCGCGCGCTCACCGCCGCCGATTCGGGGAGCGCGCAGCGGCAGCTCGGGATCGTGGACGCGAAGGGCCTGAGCGCCGCCCACACGGGGGCGAAGTGCTCGGCGTGGGCGGGACACAGGACGGGCCGCGGGTACGCCATCCAGGGGAACATCCTCGCGGGCGAGCCCGTCGTGGCCGAGATGGAGCGCGCCTTCCTCGCGACTCCCGGCGAGCTCTCGGCGCGGCTCCTCGCCGCGCTCGAGGCGGGGCAGGCCGCCGGCGGGGACAAGCGCGGGATGCAGTCCGCGGCGATCCTCGTGGTGCGGCCCAGCGAGGTGTACCCTGAATACAGGACGCGCTACGTGGACCTGCGCGTCGAGGACCACCGCGACCCGATCCGCGAGCTTCGCCGTGTCTTCCAGATCCTCGAGGCCCAGGATCTCGCGGAAGCGCATCTCCGGTTCGCGGACGCCTACGAGAAGTCAGGGCGTGCCGATCTCGCGCGCGTGGAGCGCGAGCGCGTGGGCGAGGCACTGAAGCGCGCGCTCCAGCGCGGCGAGAACGATGCCTCGACCCTGAACGGGCTCGCCTGGGTGACGGCCACCAACGGCGTCCACCTGGACGAAGCGCTCCAGGCCGCCGAGCGCGCGGTGCGGCTCGAGCCGAAGAACACGAGCATCCTGGACACCCTCGCCGAGGTTCACTACCGGCGGGGCGAGAAGGACAAGGCGATCGAGGTCATCTCGCGCGCCCTCGCGATCGCGCCGAACGAGACCTATCTGAAGGAACAGCTCGCCCGATTTCAGTCGGGCCGGAAGTAGACCTCCTGGAGACCCCCATGCCGACGCCACGCACGCTTCAGCCCGAAGATCTCTTCGACCTTCGCTTCGTCGACGCGGTCACCCTGTCGGCGGACGGCACCCGGATCGTCTACCAGGTCCGGACCATCGACGCCGAGAAGGACGCGTACCAGTCGCATCTCTGGCTCGTGCCCACCGCGGGCGGCGAGCCGCGCCGGCTCACGTTCGGAGAGCACCGGAACGGGGACGCCGCCTTCAGTCCGGACGGCAAGTGGCTCGCGTTCGTCTCGGACCGTCTCGACAAGAAGGGGCAGATCTACCGCCTGCCACTCGACGGGGGCGAGGCCGAGAAGCTAACCGACCTCGACGGCTCGATCGGAGGGCTCGAGTGGTCTCCGGACGGGACCCGGATCTCCTTCGTCTACACGCCCAAGGATCCCGTCGAGACGGGACATCTTCCCGGGAGCACGCCGCTCCGGAAGGCGATGGAGGCCAAGGCGGAGAAGAAGGACCTCCCGCTGCCCACGTATCTGAGGATCACGCGCTGCCGGTACAAGTTCGACGGCCGCGGATTCCTTCCCCAGGCGTACGCGCACATCCACGTGCTCGACCTCGCCACGCGCGAGGTGCGGGCGCTCACGAGCGGGCCGTTCGATCACGAGCCTCCGGTCTGGTCGCCGGACGGGAAGTGGCTCGCGTTCAGCGCGAACCGCGACCCGGACTGCGATTACAACTACGCGGTCGTCCTGGACGTCTGGGTGATGCCGGCCGAAGGCGGCGAGCCCCGCAACATCACCCCTCAGCCCGGCGTCGCGGTCTGTCCCTCCTGGTCGCCGGACGGTTCGAGGATCGCGTTCCTCGGCCACCAGAAGGAGAACGACTGGTGGGGGTGGTGGAACATGCACGTCTGGGTCGTGCCGGTCGCGAACGGCGCGGCCGCGGGCGAGCCGAAGGACATCACCGCGGACGTGGACAACTGGGCGACGGACGTCATGGGGAGCGACCTGAGCGACTTCCACGAGGCGGGACGTCCCGTGTGGAGCCGCGACGGCTCGCGCGTCTACTACCAGGTGACGGGCGACGGTTCGGCGCATCTCCACGCCTCGCCGAGCGCGGGCGGAGCGTCCGAGCGGCTTACCTCGGGCGACCTCCGGATCTACTCGGTCGCCGGGTCCCAGCGAGGGGACGACCTTGCGGTGATCCGCTGCGGGCACAAGGACGCCGGGACGATCGCGAGGTTCGACCCGAAGAAGCGGGTGCTCTCCCCTCTCGTCGAGCCGAACCGCGACCTCTTCGCGTCCCTCACGCTGGTGGAACCCCAGGAGATGTGGGTCGAGTCCGCGAAGGGGCACAAGGTGCAGGCCTGGCTCCTCGAGCCGCCGAACGCCGACCCGAAGAAGAAGCACCCGATGATCCTCGAGATCCACGGAGGCCCCCGGGTCCAGTGGGGCGCCTGCTACTTCCACGAGTTCCAGATGTTCGCGAACGCGGGATTCTACGTCCTCTTCTCGAATCCGCGTGGCGCGCTCGGCTACGGCGAGGCCTTCTCGCAGGCGATCATGAAGGACTGGGGCGGACCGGCGATGGAGGACCTCATGCTCGTCGTGGACGAGGCGCTCCGCCTGCATCCGGAGATCGATCCGGACCGGCTCGGCGTGACCGGCGGCTCGTATGGCGGCTACATGACGAACTGGATCGTGGGGCACACCGACCGATTCCGCGCGGCGCTCACGCAGCGGAGCGTGGTCACGATTCCGACGCTCCTCATGGCGAGCGACGACCTCGTGGGCGGCGCGTCCATGGAATTCGGGGACGAGGCGTGGCGGATGAATTCCGAGATCCTCTGGAAGCAGTCGCCTCTCGCCTACGTGGAGAACATCCGGACTCCGCTCCTGATCACGCACAGCCTGCAAGATCACCGCTGTCCGATCGCGGAGGCCGAGATCCTCTACAAGTCGCTGAAGGCGCTTCGCCGCGAGGTGGAGATGGTGCTCTTCCCGGCCGAGAGTCACGGACTCTCCCGCGGCGGCACCCCCTCCCGCCGGCTCGCGAGGCTCCACGTCATGCGGGAGTGGTTCACGCGGCATCTCATGGCGGACGGCGCGGGAACTTCCGAGAAGAAGGCGAAGGCCGAGCCGGCCATGGCCGGCGTCGTCCGGTGAGGGGTCGCCGGACGGGGTCCATCGACGGAGCGTTCGTGAGTGGAGCTTAGGGGGCGCTCGGTCCTCCTGACCGGCGCCACCGGCGGCATCGGCCGGGCGACGGCGCTCCGGCTCGCGCGCTCCGGCATGCGCCTCACGCTGGTCGCTCGGAGCGAGGCGCCGCTCCGGGCGCTCGTCTCCGAGGTGGAGGCCGCGGGAGGCGAGGCGCTGGCGGTCGCCGCCGACGTGACGGTCGCCGACGACTGCGCCCGGGTGGTGCGGGAGACCCTCGGCCGTTTCCAGAGCCTCGACGCGCTCGTCAACAACGCGGGGATCGGCTATCTCCGTGCCGCGGACGAGGCGACGGACGCCGAGATCGAGGAGATGGTGCGGCTCAACCTCCTCGGCACGATCCGGATGACCCGCGCGGCGCTGCCCACCCTCCTTGCCCGGCCCGGGAGCGCGCTCGTGAACGTCGCGAGCTACGCGGGCAGGGTGGGAGCTCCGAACTATTCCTACTACGGGGCCACCAAGTTCGCGGTCGTGGGCCTCACCGAGGGCTGGCGGCGCGAGCTCGGCGCGCGCGGCGTGCGCGTGACCCTCCTCCTCCCGGCCGCGGTGGAGACCCCGTTCCTGGACCGGGCGGGGCGCGACCGGGCCCTCGGCGCCGGTCCCGCCGGGACGCTCCTTCGCCCCGAGGAGGTGGCGCGCGGGATCGAGCGGGCGCTCCGGCGCCACCCGCCCGAGATCTACCTGCCCGGCCGCAATCGCGCGCTCGCGCTCCTCAACGTGGCCCTGCCGGGACTCTCGGACCGCATCGTCGCGGCTCTTTTCCGCTATTCTAGGGGCCGATGATCTCACCCGAACCGAAGCCCGAGCGTACGACCGCTTCGCCGAGCAGCGCTTCCCGCACGAACTGGCCCTCGTTCCGCTCGCGCGGCCCCAACGTGCCGCCCGCGCGCCGCAAGATCTGCCTGTCGCTCTCGGGCGGAGGACTCTCCGGCGCCTTCTACGAGATCGGCTGCCTCGCGGCGCTCG
>DASTBC010000028.1 GCA_035712245.1 Candidatus Eisenbacteria bacterium | reverse complement strand
CGACGAACGGACGCGCCGCCGAGGTTCCGCGCTCGGGGACGAGCCGATGAACCTCTCCGAGATCTGGATCCGCCGTCCCGTCATGACCACGCTGGTCATGATCGGGATCCTCCTCTTTGGAATCGTGGGCTACCGGCTCCTCCCGGTGAGCGACCTTCCGAACGTCGACTACCCCGTCCTGAACGTGCAGGCGAACCTCGCGGGGGCGAATCCCGAGACGATGGCCGCTGCCGTGGCGACCCCCCTCGAGAAGGAGTTCTCCACGATCGCGGGCATCGAGTCGATGACCTCGACGAGCACGCAGGGGCAGACCTCGATCACGCTCCAGTTCGCGCTCGACCGCGACATCGACGCCGCCGCGCAGGACGTCCAGTCGGCGATCTCGAAGACGCTGCGCTCCCTGCCCACCGACATCACGCCGCCCTCGTACCGGAAGGTGAACCCTTCCGACAGCCCGATCATCTTCATGATCCTGACCTCGAAGGTGCTCTCGCTGCCGCAGCTCAACGAGTACGCGGAAACCGTCATCGGGCAGCGGCTCTCGATGGTGAAGGGCGTCGCCCAGGTCCAGGTGTTCGGGGCCCAGAAGTACGCCGTGCGGATCCAGCTCGATCCGCGCGCGCTCGCCTCGCGCGGTATCCCGATCGGGAACGTCGCGGACGCGGTCCGGAGCGCGAACGTGAACCTTCCGACGGGAATCCTCTGGGGGACGCACCGCTCCCAGACCGTGATGGCGGGCGGCCAGCTCCAGAACGCGGCCGAGTTCGGGCACGTCGTGATCACGAACCGGGAGGGGGCGCCGGTACGGCTCCGCGACGTGGGGCAGGTGAAGGACGACGTGCAGAACAACCGCGTGGCGAGCTGGTACTACTCGGACGAGACGCCGGACGGCCAGCGGAGCCTCACGCTCGCGGTCCAGCGCCAGCCGGGCACGAACACGGTCCAGGTGGCCGAGGCCGTGCACAAGCTCGTGGAGCAGATCCGGCCGCAGCTCCCATCCTCGGTCGAGCTCAACGTCCTCTTCGACCGTTCGGAGGGGATCCGCCACTCGGTCGTGGACGTCCAGTTCACGCTCCTCCTCACGCTGTTCCTCGTCGTGCTCGTGATTTTCCTCTTCCTCCGGAACCTGCCCGCGACCGTGATCCCGAGCCTCTCGCTTCCGCTCTCGATCATGGGGACGTTCGCGCTGATGTACCTGCTGGGGTACAGCCTGGACAACCTCTCCCTCATGGCCCTCACGCTCTCGGTCGGGTTCGTGGTGGACGACGCGATCGTGATGCTCGAGAACATCCACCGTCACATCGAGATGGGGAAGAAGCCGCTCCAGGCCGCTCTCGACGGCTCGCGCGAGATCGGGTTCACGATCATCTCGATGACGGTCTCCCTCGTCGCCGTGTTCATCCCCGTGCTCCTCATGGGCGGACTCCTCGGAAGGCTCTTCCACGAGTTCGCGGTCACGATCGGCGTCGCGATCCTCATGTCGGGAGTGGTCTCGCTCACCTTGACCCCGATGCTCTGCGCGCGCTTCCTGAAGGCCGAGCACTCGCAATCGCACGGACGCGGCTATCGCGTGATCGAGGACGTCTATCAGAAGTCGCTCGACCTCTACATGAGGACGCTCCATTGGGTCATGGATCACCGGCGCGCCGCGATGGTCTTCTCACTCGGAATCCTCGTGGGGACGTACTTCCTGTTCCGGTTCGTGCCGAAGGGGTTCATTCCGAGCGAGGACACCGGCCGCATCATCGCGTCCACGGAATCGATCGAGGGGACGACCTTCCAGGCCATGGTTCCGCTCCAGCGCGCCGTGGCCGAGATCATCGCGAAGGATCCCGCCGTCGACGCATTCACCTCGAACGTGGCCGCGGGCGGCGGTGTCTCGGGGACGAACCAGGGGCGCCTCATCATCCGGCTCAAGGAGCGCTCCGAGCGCGACGCGTCCGCCGACGAGGTGATCCGCCGGCTCCAGCCCAAGGTGTCGCAGGTGCCGGGAATCCGCGTGTTCCTGAACAATCCTCCCGTCATCAACATCGGAGGACGGTTCTCGAAGAGCCAGTACCAGTACACGCTCCAGGGGAGCGACCTCGAGGAGCTCTACATCGCGTCGAACGAGCTCCTGGCGAAGCTCCAGGACGCACCGGAGCTCCAGGACGTCACGAGCGACCTCCAGATCTCGAATCCGCAGGTCAACGTGGCGATCGACCGCGATCGCGCCGCGCAGCTCGGCGTCACGGTGCAGCAGATCGAGGAGGCGCTCTACGACGCGTACGGGTCCCGCCAGGTCTCCACCATCTTCACGTCCAGCGATCAGTACTGGGTGATCCTCGAGCTGATGCCCGAGTTCCAGCGCGACATGGCGGCGCTCTCCAGCCTCTACATCGGAACCCGAAGCGGAGATCTGGTGCCGCTCGGAGCCGTCGCGCGGATCGCTCCGGGCGTGGGCCCTCTCAGCGTCAATCACATGGGTCAGTCGCCTTCCGTCACGCTGTCGTTCAACCTGCGCGAGGGCGCCGCGCTCGGGCAGGCGGTGGATCGCGTCGAGCGCACCGCACGCGACACCTTGCCTCAGACCGTGACGGGAACCTTCGCCGGGACCGCACAGGCGTTCCAGGCGAGCCAGCAGGGGCTCCTCTGGCTCCTCCTCCTCGCCATCCTCGTGATCTATCTCGTGCTCGGGATCCTGTACGAGAGCTTCATTCACCCGCTCACGATCCTCTCGGGGCTCCCGTTCGCGGGCTTCGGCGCGCTCCTCACGCTCCTCCTCTTCCGGACCGAGCTCTCCATCTACGCGTTCGTCGGGATCATCCTCTTGATCGGGCTCGTGAAGAAGAACGCGATCATGATGATCGACTTCGCCCTCGACGCGGAGCGGAACGAGGGCAAGTCTCCGCGCGACGCGATCGTCGAGGCATGCCGGATCCGGTTCCGCCCGATCATGATGACCACGATGGCCGCGCTCATGGGGACCCTCCCGATCGCCCTCGGCTTCGGCGCGGGCGCCGAGGCGCGCCGGCCGCTGGGGCTCGCGGTCGTGGGGGGTCTCGCCTTCTCCCAGCTCATCACCCTCTATGTCACGCCCGTGATCTACACGTATCTCGACGGGTTCCAGAAGCGGCTGCGCCGCCGGCGTGGCGCCGAGGCGCCCGCCGGCGCGGCCGGGGCTCCTGGGGCGGCCGGGGTCGAAGGACGGGCCGCCGTCCCGGTATCCTAGGAGCAGCAAAGCCCTTCGGGGGGACGCCGCGACCCGGGGGGCCAACGGGGGGCTCCCGCCGAGTGTAGGGTTCCATGAGCCAAGGAGTCGCGGCAGCTGAGGCGGAGCGGACGGCCGCCCGGGAGGCGACCGTGGACGAGAGGACCGCGCCGGACGACGAGCGACGCCTCCTCGAGCGCGTCCAGGCCGGCGAGACCGCCGCCTTCGACGAGCTGGTCCGGCGCTACCTCCGCCCGGCGTACGCGATCGCGTACCGCGTGCTGAAGCAGCGCGAGGACGCGGAGGACGTGGCGCAGGAGGCGCTCCTGGCGACGCTCGAGACGATCCACCGGTTCGACACGAGCCGGCCGTTCGGGCCGTGGCTCTACCGGATCGTGACGAACCGGGCGCTGAACGCGAGGAAGTCGCGCTCGATCCGCCAGGCGGAGCCGGTGGCCGAGGAGATGGTGTCGCCGGGCGAGTCGCCCGAGGCGGCGTCCGAGCGGAGCGAGGCG